>CAWCWQ010000001.1:0-40323 GCA_963799145.1 uncultured Acidobacteriaceae bacterium
CCTATGGTCCTTCGCCTTCTACGGACACTTTGACGAACATGACGTTGTCCCTGACATAGCAGTTCTGTGAGTTGGAAACGGTGGAGTCGAGTAGATTGAGCGAAGCAAACTGTGGACAACCACTGGCCACATTCATCTCCCCGGCCGGGCGCTGGAAAGAGTTACTAGTTGGGTCCGGTCGGAAGGATTCCGTGACGTGGTTCCTGTTGTTGACCTGGTCCAGCAACGACAGCGTCACTCGCTGGCAGAACGGCCAGCGCTGCAGCGCATCAAACGGTCCACGCATCAACACAAAGAAGACGGATAGATGGGTGGATCGACCGGAACCATCATCGTTCAGGTACACACGCGCACATCTTGTACCCTACGATACACGACAAACATTCAGGTACACAGGCACACATCTTGTACCCTACGACACACAACAAACATTCAGGTACACATGCGCACACATCTTGTACCCTACGACACACGAAACATATTCAAGTTTATTAATGTCAGAAACCAGTCTAACCAGAGCCTCAGAACTCAGGTGGTGGTCAATAATAAAGGACCATCGACCATCCACATGGAAGGGGGGGGGAGGGACAAGGTCAGACATGGACAGAAAAGAACAGGGCCACGAGGATACCCACGAAGTGGACAGCCAAAATCGGCAAACAACTCAGTTTTTCGCAGTAACTCGCAAATTATGCAGAAATTGTTAAATCCATAAACCGTCTCTATTACCTGTACGACTAGTGTAGAAGGCAGGTGAGAGGATGCTAGTGGCTCATCCCGTCTGGGTCTCCTGTCTCTATTACCTGTACGACTAGTGTAGAAGGCAGGTGAGAGGATGCTAGTGGCTTGTCCTGTCTGGGCCTCCTGTCTGCGCCTTGTGATGTCATCAATGCGCCAGATGATAATCCCGTCGTATCGCGTGTCCTCCATGGCGCTGATCTTCAGTTGGAGACTGTTGACGGACACATCACGTTCGGCAATTTTTCTCTCGGCCGCAGACATCTACACACGCCGCCACGTACCGGCTGGGACCAGCAGACTCAACACTGCACAGTCACTACATGGCGTGTGTAGTGTATCAGAGCAGTTTTACAACAGTCTATCGAGTCTCCGTGGAGGCATTCCATCAATGTATCTAGGCAACAAGATCGCTTCGCTAGGACTCGGAGCTCCACTCCTTCGTCCTAGCTGGCGATCTTGGTTGGACCTCCAGAAGCGTCTGCGCCACCACGGCCACCATGCCCATTTTGGTATTAATGTTTGCTGAACCCTCTGCTACGCTCCGAGTATAATTTCCGCAGTGTCTATTAGTACCGAGGTAGCAATGCTGTTGACATGCGTGTGTCTAAAGTGAACGTCTAAGTACTGAGGTAGCAATGCTGTTGACACAGCACGGGGCGTGTTTAAATGAACGTCTATTTGTTCAAGTACCGAGGTGACAATGCTGTCGACGCGGGCGCGCTGTGTTGTTTGCTCGGTGCTGACTCGCGTTGTTTCACTTGATAATTTCTCGACTTCACGACTCATCACATGCATCACAGACTCGTACACCTCCAACAGCTTCTCTAGCTCCGCCCAGCTGCCTGGGGGCGGGCCGAGGGGCGGGGCCATCGAGCGTCGAGGCGGGGCCACAAGATCTTCATGTGCTGGATGCAGAGTCTGGAAGAGCTGTAATTGTTTTTCAAGCCGTTCTATTGCCTCGCTGACAGCCAGTGTACTGGCGCCGTGTGCCTGGCTGGCAGGGCGAGACTGTCCGGTGATTGAGGCCTGCAATGAATTGACTCGGTGTACTATGAGTTGGAGGTGTGTCACCAGGTGCTGTTCAATGTGGTGCTGGACGGACTGCCGCGACGCAGTGTCAAGTGGGATTCCACAGTCCAGGGGACATGCACCATCACCAGACACAATGCGGTGGGTTGCCACATGGGTTGCCACGTGTTCTTCCAGCTACAACACAATGACTGGCAGGGTGTCAGTCAAGGTGCCACATGGGTTGCCATGTGTTCCTCCAGCTACAACACAATGACTGGCAGGGTGTCACTCCATTATTCAGAAGATGATACACAAGTTCACGCACTTCACTGTTTTGACTGTCACAGTGAGCGGATATTGCAATGTTCATAAAAAATACAATACCGATAGATACCTCTATTCTGGGAATCAGTTGACGACATACAGTGCACGGAGCAGGAAAACCCGGACACACGGTGCAATGACTCTGTCAAAACGCAGAACAACACGCTACAGTGTGTATCCATAACGATCCATTCAGTCCCCAGCAGGGGCAAACACCCTGTCAGCGAGGAAGGTGATTCGCCCAGAACCCGGGCGTCAATGGAGACTGAACGGTGAAGTGCGATCTGATGCAGGTCAACTTGTGCATCTTCGGACACACTTGGACACTGGCACATTCAACAACAAGTCATACAAACAGATGTTAGACTGTGATGCAGAGAAGGGTCCGAGACCTTCCAGGCCAAGACCGAAACCGAGACCGAGACCTTGGCTTCCGAGACCGAGACATTTGCCCAGATGTCCGAGACGAGACCGAGACCCTGCCCACGACCTTGGGCATGTCTCGAGACCTTCGAGACCCATAAACTATTGTCGAAGTCCTTGTAGTTATAAGCGATGAAGCCTAAAAATGCAACCGATTATTGCAGTTGCTTTAATGTTACAACAAAACAGCAATACAAGACCATTAACACAGCTTATTCTTACACAATTGTAGTACATGCCAAATCTGGGCCTTGTTTGCGTGACCTTAACAGCCGAGACCGAGACCTTAACACCAAGACCTTCAGTCTCGAGACCGAGATGTCGAAATCGAGACCAAATCCCTGCTGCGATGAATATGGTACTGAGTACTGGGTACTACAAGGTGAGATTGGTAAACATACATCGAAGTCCTTTAAGGAATCCCGTCCACTGACAGTGAGCCAAGTAGCAGCAACGAACGGCAAGTTTCAAGAGTTCACGGCGCCACGCTGGGTCGGGGAATATCTACACAATACATCGTGTCAGTGTAGCAGAGTTACGGTATTGTGTCATGTGCCTAGACTACTGACTACTCAATTCAATTTTGTTGCGTTTTCAAGTTTTTTCTTTCTTTTTCTTGTTACAAAACAAACACCACACAGAACACTACTCGTCACATCTCTGTCCTTCGTCTCCTCCGTCCATCAGCTCTCCTCTCTGTCCTTTCACTCCTTTCCCCGGTCCCTTCCCCTCTGCAGCTCAGTTGGTCCCAACCCACAGTCTTTCCAACCCCTTCCAAGTCCCGATGACTTTGAACCTGCGACACGTCGGCAGTTCACTACGCCACACTGGTAGTTTAGTGCCAAATGTTTGATATCAACTAATAGTTTCCCACTCACTGAATCTTTGTTTAAAGTGCAGGCTTCTTCTGCCGGGTCTTCAGAACACACCGTACAGGTGTAACACTCATCATCTGAACACCTGTACACCACACAGTATATGTAGGCATACAAGATAGAAGACTATCACATTTTACAGGCACTTTCCTTATCACATGTTTGACAAAGCAGTTGCAGCATGTATTTATTTATACTGACATACGGCGGCTAATATCAGATGCAAAATGAGCGACATCATATTAAAAGTCCGGCTAAAGGTACTATAGTCGCAATCACTGCATGGGTATACTATTCCAAGGCTGTATAGCATCGTGGCTATCGTGGTACAGCAACAGCACCATGGAAGCCACCGATTATTGTGCACCTGCGCCGGGAATGCCGCATGAAGTCCTGGTCGGGTAGCAATACGTTTTGCCGTTGGCGTTGGTACGCCTTTCATCGAGGCGTATTGCTCCTGGGCGATGTCGCCGGACTGCTTGTTGATGGTCGAGATCACGGCGCAGGTGTTGGAGTCGAAGCCGTAGAGGGCGTTGTCGTAGCCGATGGAGGCAACGACGCCGCGAACCAGGCTCTGGAAATCGACGTAGGCCTTGGTGGTGATCTCGCCGGCAATGACCACCAGGCCGGTGGCCGTCAGGGTTTCGGCGGCGACGCGGCTGTAAGGGTCCTGCTCCAGGCAGGCGTCGAGAATGGCGTCGGAGACCTGGTCGGCAATCTTGTCCGGGTGGCCTTCGGTGACTGACTCAGAGGTAAACAAGAAACGGTCGCTCAATGTAAGACTCTCCTCCCATTGCAGGGAATTCAATTTTGGCGGCCTGCCGCGAGGACCGGTAAATGCTGGATCGCCGGCGCGTGAGCAGGATCGTCTCTCGCATCGGACCCACTCTCGCACAGCACACGCCTGCACCGTCAGGCATTCGCCCTGGGATGCATTTGTCTATGGTAATTGCGGCGGGGGGCCCCGAGCAAAGGCTTGCAGCGAACGGGGCGTGGAGAACTTTGAAAGGAGACTCAGCTCAGTTGAGCGGTGCGGCGGCAATCGCGCATGCCCTGCTGAGTTCGTCGCGAAAGGCCGTGAAGCTGGGCAGGTCAATCAGTTCCGGGTCGATCTGCCCGTCGCTGACCAGATCCGACTGCTCCACCGCAGATGGTTCGTGTCCAAGATGTGACGTGAAGCGCGCTTTCAGGCTATTTGGACTGGCGTCGTTCCCCGGCTCGTCCTCCAACCAATCGCAGTTCCTTCCTGCATCTTCGCGCTTGATCAGTCCGCAGAGCATCCAGGCCTCTGATTTTGGGCGCGGAACCATCGGAACGCCGGAAACAAACTCCGCGGCCTCAAAGCCATCGATCATGGAGGTGAATTTTGCTTCCCATTCCGCCCTGGGTGCGGAGCAAGTCCCGTCCGCATCACGGAAGAAGACTGCGATGACCGGAGAGTTTCGCTCACTTGCAATTCCCTTCGCATGTCTGCCCAACAAAAAGGCTCCCATCCGGAAATACTGAGTACCAGACTTCTCCGTTCTGCGTCGCAAGCGCTGCGACTCATGTTTACGAAGAGCGGCAAGTTCGGTTTCAGTCAAAAAGCAGATGCAATCTCCTCCGTTGGCGTGAAGTTCGAGCAAGGAGTAATTCAGCTTGCCGGGCCGCTCCAAGAGCTTATCGACGATCCAAGCCATTGGACCGGGTACAAACCCCCATCCTGCCGCTTGGGGGCGCCGGGTTCCGAGATCGGTTGGACCCTCACCGGAGCAAACAAGAATCATTGCGCGACCGCTCCGGCTTCAGTCCTAATCCTTTGCTCTATCTCTTCAGCCTCTGTCGCCAACCGGTCGATGGAGGTGTCTATGTATACCTCTCCAGGGCCGAGGATGCCGAGCTTCTTGCTTGCCGAGGGCAGATCGAAGTACCGGCAGGAGCGAGTTATCCCCTCACTATTGCGGTATAAAAAGATCATCGAAGATCTTGCCTCTTCGTTGCTGAGGTAATTGAGTGTTTGAGGGCTATGTGTGGTAACAATGATCTGAGGCTTCGCCTGCAACAGGTACACGACCAAATGCTCCAATAGTTCCGGGTGAATACCGTTTTCTATCTCGTCGATTAAAATAACTGCGTCCGGATTGTTCTCTTGTTCAACCTGTGAAATTATGGCAAGAACTCTCAAGAAGCCATCGCTTAGGTGTTTGGCAGTAATGGGCGAGGCATTCTTCTCGCGTGCTTCCAGAGATCGCCATCCGTATTCCTTGCTTGGTGTTCCAAGCTGCACGAAGGAGGGAAAGAATTCACGTACCTTTGCTTGAACGGTGCTGCGGGTCTCCGGCTTAAGCTTGTATAAAAACCCTGCCAGAAATTCCCCGCTAGATCCGATGGAATCACTGGGCCTAGAACTGGTCCGCATAGTCGCAGGTGAAAGAAGTTCAAGGGACTTGATGTTCTGCATCGCAGATTTGAACCGAACCAAAGATTGCGGAAGGCTTGCCTCATCCAAGAAAAGAAGGCTTGATCCATTGAATCGCAACGCCCTTAAATCGGTTTCACTGCCTTTCTCTTCATCGTATATCTGCAACCGTCCTCTCTTAACTTCTAGAACTCTCTCTCCGTTCACTTCAATAGATTCTTGGATGGTTCCAGGCCCATTGAAAACAAATTTGCCATCCCATTTGACGGTCCCAATACCATTCATCTCCAATTCAACGAAGAATGAAGTGCGAATTCCGGGGATTTTCTGGTTGAGATGCTTGGACCTCAATTCAGAACGGCTCCAACCCCTATTCTTTATCCATTGACTCGCATCGGAACCAACTAAATTTGCGAGATAATCGATCGCTTGCAGCACCGAGGTCTTTCCGCTTCCATTGGCGCCGATCAGGCACGTGAAATTGGCAAGCGGGGGCGATCCTACCGGCGGGAGCGAGAAGCCGTCGAGCGACTTGAAGTTGTCAATCTGGATTCTGCGGATCACGGTTCGGTCCTGCCTGTCTTGAAGCCATCATATATCCTCCGGCGCGCCATAGAGGGGTGATTGCAACACGCCTGGCTTCAGCGGTGAAACCGCCCAAGGACGCGCGCAAACAGGGAATGTGCAGAGGAGAAGGCAGAGTGGACCGCGGCGCGGGCTTGCTCCGTGGGCAGCAGGCTGGTCCACCAGCCAACGCGCAGGCCGTAGTAGCGCACCGTGAGGAAGGCCGCGGCGACGACCGCGACGAGCAGCAGAATGGCGCCAGTCCAGCGCAGGCGAAGCTCCAGGGCATCGTGGCGCTGGATGCGCGCCTTGCCCACGTTCGAGGCGAAGGCGGTCCAATCGTGGTCGTCGTCGATCGTCTGGCCCGAGGCGGAATAGGCCTTCAGGAAGCGCTCCGTCCAATCCTGCTGGTCCAGGCCCAACGCTCCCGTGTAGCCGCGTACGATTCCCTTGCTCAGAATGCCGCCGGGAAGCAGGCTGAACTTCTCCTGCTCCAGCGCGACCAGGTGACGCCGGCTGATCTTGGTGATCGCGGTGATTTCTTCCAGCGCAATGCCGCGGGACAGCCGCTCACTGCGCAGGTCTTCTCCGAAGCTTGTCATCGGCAACCGAAAAACGGGAATCGTACTCAGGAACTCGCCACTTTTACAATAATCCCGATCCCCGCTCCCGTCAAAGGAGTCCATCGCTTTTTCCCTTTATTTTCATCGATATGGAACAAACGGACCAGCTTGGAACATATTGATTAACTATTTACTCTTCACCCTCTGGAGGCCCGCGGCGGCCCGGCCCGGCCGCCCACGAGCCGACTTGGACCCGGTCCCGCGCGCCGCTCCGCCTGCCCCGGCTGATACCCTGAAGGCTGGGGCAATTCCACGGCAGTCAGCCCCGCCGAACTATGGGAGCCGCGCTCGAGAATGAATAAGCTCATCTTTGCCAACCTGCTGCACCGGCCGGTCCGCTCCATCATCAGCGTCCTCGCGGTGGCCATTGAAGTCATCATGATCCTTTCCATCGTGGGCATCTTCATGGGCATGTTGAACGATACCAAGCAGCGCACCAATGGAATTGGCGCGGATCTGATGGTGCGTCCCTCCAACGCCAGCATCTTTGTCGGCGTGAGCGGCGCGCCCATGTCCGACAAGATTGTCGATGTCCTGCGCGGGCTGCCTCATGTGGCGATAGCCTCGCCTGTGATTCAAAAGCTGAACACATCCGGCAAGATCGAGATTCTCTATGGAATCGACTACCCGAGTTTCAACGCCTTGAAGCCCTTTGTCTTCCTCTCCGGCAGGCCCTTTCAAAAGCCGGACGAGGTTATGGTCGACGACGTCTTTGCCGGCGCGGACGGCGGGCATCGCGTGGGCGATACGATCGCCATCATGGACCGCCCCTTCCGCATCTCGGGCATCGTGGAGCATGGCAAGGGCGGCCGCAAACTGCTGCCCATCGACACCATGGGCGAGATGATGGGGGCCGAGGGCAAGGCCTCGCTCTTCTACGTCAAATGCGACGACCCGGCCAACGAGAATCTCGTGATCCGGGAGATCCACGGTACCCGCGGCCTCCAAGACTACCCCGTCGAGACCATCGACGAATGGCTCGAGGAGATGACCCCGGACAAGATACCCGGATTCAACATCGCCCTTCAGGTGGTAACGGTCATCGCGGTCATCGTGGGCTTTCTGGTCATCTTCCAGTCCATGTACACGGCCGTGCTGGAGCGGACGCGCGAGATCGGCATTCTCAAGTCGATGGGCGCCTCCAAGCTAACGATCGTTGACGTGGTGCTGCGCGAGACCGCGGCGATGGCCGTAGCCGGAGTGCTCGTGGGCATTGCCGGCACCTATGGCGTCAGATTGCTGCTGGCCCACGTCTTTCCCACCCAGCACTTTGAAATTACCGCGCCTTGGCTGCTCAAGGGCGCGGTGATCGCCTTCGCCGGCGCGCTCTGCGGCGCGCTCTACCCGGCCTGGATGGCGGCACGCAAGGATCCCATCGACGCGCTGGCGTACGAATAGGATTCTTGGCCAGCAGTATCAACTGCCGGACCGATAGAATCCAGGCGCAAATACAAACGGGGATGGGCTTCGCGCCCATCCCCGTTTTGCTTTCGCGCTTGTTGAAAGGGATCAGAAGTCGAGCTTCATGCCCAGCTGAATCTGGCGCTGGCTGTAGACGAAGTTGGAGTCGGCGTTGCTGACCGTGCCGAAGCCGGTGGCGTTGACGCCGGCGCCGGCGGGCGGCACGAAGTTGAGGGTGTTGGGCGAGTTTGTGGCGGCAGTGCTGATGGTGTAGGCCGTTGAGTTGACGCCTGTCACGTTTTGGTGGTTGGCCAGATTGAAGGCCTCGCCGAGCAGCTCGATCTGTATCTTCTCGCGGATCGGAATGTCCTTTTCCACGCGTAGGTCGAGGACATAGGTGTTGGGCAGCTTATAGGTTGCGCGGCCGATCTGTAGCAGGTAGCCCGAGTTGCCGGACCCGATCATGCCGGAGCCGGCCGCTCCCGAGATTGTGCCGCTGACTCCGGCCGTGTAAGGAAGGCCGTTCTGTGCCTGGAAGACCGGGTTCAGATGCCATCCGTCGAGCAAGTATTTCATGGGCCCTGGCGTATTGACCGGGTATTGGAGCATGGCCCAGGCCACGAGACGGTTGGGCACGTTGAAGGTGGAGTTGCCGTAATTGGCCCGGGCGTTTCCGTTCGGATCCCACCAGTTGTTGGTGCTGGGCGAGGTGCTCTGGTTCTGGTTGAAGTCCAGGGCATGCGACCAGGTGTAGTTCACGTCGTACGTCGCGTAACGGCTGCCGCGGTTCTGGATGTCGGCAATCAACGCATTGTAACTGGAGTTGATGTTGCTGACGATCTCGGTGACCGTGCCGTAGTTGGCGTTGACATAGGGCTTGACGTAGTAGCTGGTGGGGATGGCGGTGCCGCAGGCGAGCGGGCCGCAGGTGGTGCCGGCTGAATTTCCTGTGGCGTCCGCGATGGTAAGAGTGACCGACTTCATGTTTGCCGGATTCAGGTTCAGGTTGAGGAAGTTGGGCAGCTCGCGGCCGAGGGCGCCCGCATAGGAGGCCGTGACGATCGTGTTGCGGAAGAGCTCGCGCTGCACGCTCAGGTCGAACTCATGGATCTGCGGATTCTGGAAGTTCCTGGCGAAGAAGTCGATCGAAGGCGTGGGGAACGACGTTGCGGCGTTGATGATCTGCGGGAAGGCCGGAGCGCCGGCGCTGATGGTCTGTCCGAAGATTGAGGGGATGGTGAACTGCCCATTGGGGCTGCCGGTGGCCTCGTAGGCATTGAGGACGATGCCGTTGAGCATGCGGCCGTAGTAGATGCCGAATCCGGCGTGGACAATCGTCTTGGCATTGCCGAAGACATCGTAGGAAAGGCCCACGCGGGGTCCGAAGTTGTTCACATCGCTGGGGTGATTGCCGATAGCCGCGGTCGCATCCGGGAACGGCCCCTTGCCGTTAACAGCCACGTTCAGTTCGGAGGAGGCGATCAGCGAGGGATACGGCGGTGGGATGTGCTCATAGTCGTAGCGCAGGCCGAGGTTGAGGGTCAGGCGGGGCAGGATCTTCCAGTCGTCCTGGACAAAGAAGCCGTAGTCCTGGGTGCCGATGGCGAAAACGGGGGTTCCGAAGCCCTGAGTGTAGCCGTAGTAGCAGGGGTAGGAAACGCCTCCCGTCGATAGGCCGGTCTGGAGGGGTGAGGCGTCGCATGTTCCCTTGTGGGTGGAATCGAGGATGTCCGCGAAGAAGTCAGAGAAGTAGGTGTAGGTATAGACACCGTTGCTCTCGTAGAGGTTGTTGATCACGTCGTGGTTTAGCAAGTAGTCCCAGCCGAATTTGAAGTTCTGGTTTTTTTGGGTCCAGTTGGCGGTATCGCCGATCTGGAGCTTGCGCTCGTCGGGGTAGGCAATCCGGAACGAGTAGTAGGGCATGCCGGCGGTGAAGCCATAGTTGGTTGAGCTGGTTCCGCTGGAGGCGTTGCTGCCGTCGATGAAC
Source organism: uncultured Acidobacteriaceae bacterium (assembly GCA_963799145.1). GTDB lineage: Bacteria > Acidobacteriota > Terriglobia > Terriglobales > Acidobacteriaceae > Telmatobacter. The sequence goes on from CAWCWQ010000001.1 coordinate 10,348, forward strand.
AACTGCACCGGCGTGCCGGTGGAGTTGTTCAAGTACGCCTTGGTGAAGCTGGTGAAGGGCTGTTCGCCTTCGTCGTTCAGCTCGCGGCTGTACTGGAAGCGGAGTTCGTTCGAGATGCTGGAAGTGATAAAGCTGTCGAGTTTGGCCAACCCGTAGTCCAGCTTGACGAAGTCGGTGCCGAAGGTGTCCTTGGCGTAGTTGTTGTTGGTCTGGGTCTGGACGCCGCCGGGCGAATCCCAGCGCAGCCGGTGGAAGAGGAAGCTGGCATGCTCGGTGGGAGTGACCTGCCAGTCGAGCTTGGGGGTATTCAGGACTTCGTCTCCGGTGCGCGGCGTGGTGCCGACTTCGTCGAGGAGTCCAGGCCCGCTGAGGCCGGTAACGCTGGAAACGGCTGTCCCGAAGAGGAGCTGGTCATACTGTGCGGCGGCCTTCGCGTAGTTGCCGCTGTCCACGCGCCAGGCCAGTGCGCAGGCGTTGGTATCGCCGATGGGGTTGGTGGCGGTTGCACTTGTGTAGAGGGTGGATTTGACCAACGCTGTAGCGCCGGTGCCGGTCGTGGTCGTGGCGCAACCCACGGCGGGCATGGTCAAATCGGCCCACTGGTTGAAGAACGAAGATGGTGTCGCGGGCTTGGCCACGCCGGGGAAGTTCCTCTTGTACTGGTCGTAGGCATAGAACCAGAAGAGCTTGTCCTTGACGATCGGGCCGCCGGCGCCGAAGCCCCAGCGCTTGCGCCAGTTGACGGGCCGGAAGGGCAGCCCGGCCACGATGGTGGGAGCGCCGCCCCCCGAATTGGGTGTGATGGTGGTGACGGTGGTAAACGGACCCAAAGCACCCCACTCGTTGTCGCGATCCTGGAAGTAGGCCTGGCCATGGATGGCGTTGGTGCCGCTCTTGGTGATGGCGTTGAGGACGCCGCCCGCCGCGCGGCCGTATTCGGCAGAGAAGACGCCTGTATTTACCTGGAACTCGGCGATGGCGATCTGGGAGGTGGAATAACCCTCGCGGGTGCGTCCGCGCTCCTCGGAGAAGAAGGCCTGGTTGTCGTCGGCGCCGTCGATTTCGACGTTGTCCATCAGGGGGCTGATGCCGCGAAAGGCGATCAGGCCGAATCCGTTCGAATCGGCGGTGGCTCCGGGGGTCAGCAGCGCCAGGTTCGACCAGCGGCCGCCGTTCAGGGGCAGATTCACGATCTCCGAGGAAGTGAGGGTCTCGGATATGTCGGCCGACTCGGTCTTCAGGACCGGGGCCTCTGAACTGACTTCCACCGACTCCGTCGCGGTGCCCGTCTTGAGGGTGGCGTCAACCTGGGTGAGCGACCCGACCGTCACCGGAACCGTCTTGGCGGTGAAGACGCCAAAGTTGGAGGCTGTGACGGTGACGGTGTAGCTGCCCGGCGGCACGAGTGGAGCCTTGAAGTAGCCGTTGCTATCGGCCACCAGCTTGATCTCGGCGTTGGTCCCGTCGTTATGCAGCGTGACGGCGGCTCCGGCAATGACTGCGCCGGCAGGGTCGAGGACGGTGCCGGCGATGGCCCCCTCGGTGGTGCTCTGTGCAACGGCGGCCGGTGTTCCCGAGCACAGGCCAAGGACGAGAAGCATCAAGCAGAGAAGGGTAAGTCGAATTCGATTCTGGGTCATGATTTGGCTCTCCAAAGGTGTAAATCTGTTGAACGTAAACGGTTTGAAGCAAGAGCGCCGCTGCCTTGTGAGTGTCTCCCTCAGTGCCGCGCCACCTGAGGGAATTACCGAATCCTGGCCCTTCGCGGCGGTCCCGCGCTATGCAGAAAAGGGGTCAAGGATTTGCAAAAGCGGTTAACTTCCACCATACCGGGACTTCATGAATTCTCTGTAAACAGCGAGTGCTACTTTTGAGGCAACGCCTTTGCGGGCGGGCTGTGCGGCGCGTTCATGGCATGGCGCCATTTTGAGGCCGCCCCAGGGGATCCCGGACAAAATCGGCGCTCGGAGGGGGCGGGGGCTTTCGCCCTGCCGCATATGCCGCAAGTCCGGCGGGGCCGACCGTTCTAAGATAGTCTTCACAGGAGAACCTCCCCATGCGATACTGCCGCTTCCTGCTCGATGGCCAGGCCCACTACGGCGTGGTCGAAGACCGCGACGCCGAGCCATGCATTGTCGATCTGGCCCGCGCCCCCGAGGAAGACCTGGCCTTCCGCCTCACCCACGGCCGGGCTACCTCGTGGAGCTTCAGCTTTGAGCCCGGCCCCCTCGGCGCCGCCGCCCTGCTCGCCCCCGTCACGCCCTCCAAGATCGTCTGCGTCGGCCGCAACTATCGCGGCCACGTCAAAGAGATGGGCAGCGAGCTTCCCACCGAGCCCCTGATCTTCCTCAAGCCGCCGTCATCGCTGCTGGCCCCCGGCGGCATCGTCCGCATGCCACCCGCCTCGGCCCGCGTCGACTACGAGGGCGAGCTGGCGCTGGTCATCGCCCGCCGCGTCCACCACCTCAAGCCTGAAGACTGGCGCTCCGCCATCCGCGGCTACACCCTGGCCAACGACGTCACCGCCCGCGACCTGCAAGACAAAGACGATCAGTGGACCCGCGCCAAGGGATTCGACACCTTCTGCCCCATCGGCCCGTGGGTCAGCGACGAAGTCGACCCCGAGGCAGGCCTCACCCTGGAAACCCGCGTCAACGGCGAGCTCCGCCAGCACGGCTCAACCCAAGACTTCATCTTTGCCATTCCCGCCCTGCTCGCTCACATCACGTCCGTGATGACGCTCGAACCCGGGGACCTCGTCCTCACCGGAACCCCCTCAGGCATAGGCCCGCTCTCGCCCGGCGACCGAGTCGAAGTCTCCATTCCCGGCCTGGGCGTCCTGGCCAACACGGTTCAGCCGGAAGAGCGCTAGGAAGCCGCCTCTCCCAGAGGGGAACTCCGCAATCTCAAGCCAGGCCAGGGCGCAATCACACCCACCGAAGACCGATTCAAACAGCGGCTGAACCATCGCCGCCCAGCCGTTCTCCTCAACTCCTCTGCGGTCAAACGGCCGAGGCGTCCGGAACCAACTCCGCCTCAGGCGGCGGGCGCGCCGAAGCCGATCCGTGCCTTGGGGCAGCGCGCGCGCAGCTTCGCTTCGAGTGCTTCCAGCTCGCTCTCCCGCCCAGCGGGGACGGGCACGCGAATCGTCACCACCGGGCCGGGGTACTTTGCAAAGGTGAAGACCAGAGATCCTGAGCCGAGCCATTCGGCGCGAGCGTCCAGCAAATAAGTGCCGGAAGACAGCCAAGGCATGAACGCCTCCCCGGCCAGCAGCCCGGCGGGACCAAGCCAGCTCTCGCTCTGCCCAGGCCCCTGCTGCCAGTGCACCCAGAAATCGCATTTGAGCGCCGCAATGGCCAGGTCGGTCCTCCGCGCTTTCAGGTAGAGACTGCCCAGGATGCTGACGCCGACGACCAGCAAAAGACCGGTCATGACATAGAGGGCATCCGCGTCCGAAGGCCCTGCCAGATTAGCCCAGACGATCAGCAGCAGCAGAACGATCCCCGTCCCCCACAGCCAGGGATAGAGCTTGCGCCGATGGCGGTTCAGAGGCTTCGTCCCCGCGGGCGGCCCGGCGGCCCTTCCGTCGGTGATGCGCACTATGACCGCGGCCAAGCCCAGCACGACCGCCGCAATCACGGCCACGCAGCACAGCACGATCGCGCCGGGCGATTGGCTGGGCGGATGGTAAGCGATCTCCAGCACAAGCAAGACCGCCAGCGTTAGCCCCGTCACCAGGGCCGCGCAGGCAGCGACCGTGGACTTCAGCGAATAGACCGGGCTCCGGCGCCAGGCCCTCGCCGAATAGATTGCAATTACCAGACAGAAAAGTGCCAGACCAATCTGCACGGCTCACCTTGCGGTTGCGACTTTACCCCATTATCTGCTCTTCAAGCAGGGTGGCCCGCAACTCGGAGGCCTCAATTCAGCACAATTCTCCGTGCTCCAGACCTCGTCCCACCCCAGCGCTCAAGAAACACGCACGCCGGGGACTCCGGTCCTGGGCCATTTTGCTTTCTCCCTCCGGAAGAATGGACGCTGGCAGTTTCATCGCGCATGTGCCGGAAATGCCGGTGGGGCTGTAACAAGACCTGTGTTGCTTGAACCGTGTGGGAGATGCGCTAGCCTCCCGAAATCGCCCCAATGACCAGCAGCGGCTCGTTCCCCTCCGCTACCGCGCGTGGCAGGAACGCATCGACCGACTCGAGCGACCAGTCCTCCGCGCAGGCGAAGAAGCGAAGGAAGGGTCGGCGCTGGCCAGTCTCATATTCGCGAATCGTGCCACGCAGCATGGGATAGGAGGTCTCCAGCGCATCGAGCACGCGGCGGATGGTTACGGGCTCAACGACCTGCAACGCAACCTCGGCGCCCACATGCGCCAGGTTGCGCAGATGGTAGGGCAGGATCACGCGGATGGTCGGCGGCGTCATGCTTGGGAGACTCATGCCAGCGTCTGCACCTCGACGGAGAGGACCGCCGGCAGGTCGTGCACGATGGGCTGCCAGTTGTCACCGGCGTCGGGCGAGCAGTAGACCTGGCCGCCAGTGGTGCCGAAGTAGACTCCGCACCGATCGAGCGAGTCGACGGCCATGGCGTCGCGCAGCACGTTTACATAGCAGTTCTGCTGCGGCAGGCCTTTGGTCAGCGGCTCCCACTCGTTGCCGCCGGTCTTGCTGCGATAGACGCGCAGCTTGCCCTCGATGGGAAAATGCTCGGAGTCGCTCTTGATGGGCACGACGTAGAGGGTCTCCGGCTCGTGCGCGTGCACGTCGATGGCAAAGCCGAAGTCGGTGGGCAGATTGCCGCTGACCTCATGCCAGCTATCGCCCGCATCGTCGGAGCGCATCACGTCCCAGTGCTTCTGCATGAAGAGGACGCCGGGGCGCGAGGGATTCATGGCAATGTGGTGAACGCAGTGGCCGATCTCGGCATTGGGGTCGGGAATGTGGTTCGAGACCAGCCCTTTGTTGATCGGCTTCCAGGTGACGCCGCCATCGTCGGTGCGAAAGGCCCCGGCGGCGGAGATGGCGATGTAGATGCGATCGGGATTGGCCGTATCCAGGATGATCGTGTGCAGGCACATGCCTCCGGCTCCGGGCATCCAGGCGGGGCCGGTGCCGTGGCCGCGCAGCCCTGCCAGCTCATGCCAGTTCTTTCCGCCGTCGGTGGAGCGGAAGAGCGCGGCATCTTCGACGCCCGCATAGACCGTCTCGGCATCGCTGAGCGAGGGCTCAAGATGCCACACGCGCTTGAACTCCCAGGGATGCTGCGTGCCGTCGTACCACTGGTGCGTGGTGAGCGGCTTGCCGGTTTCAGCCGAAACATCGTAGAGAAAGCGGTTGCTCTTGGCCGGGGGCCACGACAGAGGCGCTTCGCCAGGTTTTACGCCGGGCTGCTCCCAGGTATTGCCGCCGTCGGTGGAGCACTGGATCAACTGGCCAAACCAGCCGCTGCTTTGCGACGCATAGATGCGGTTGGGATCGACTTGCGATCCCTTCATGTGATAGATCTCCCACCCCGCAAAATGCGGCCCGCTGACCTTCCAATCCTTCCGCTTGCCGTCCGAGGTGAGGATGAATGCGCCTTTGCGCGTTCCCACGAGGACTCGTATGTTGCTCATGGCTCTCCTGTTCTCTTTGCTCCAGCCCTGATCGATCCTCGCAAGCCGGACTTCCGCAAGGTCCGTGACGAGATTTTGCCCGGCAAGCGGGCAGATGGCAACCAGAATTTACGCCTGCGTCCTCCAGCCGTCTTTGATCCCGCGCATGGACGGCGGCTGGTGGCCCAGGTGCCGGGAGAAGTGAGCGCAACCACTGAAGATGGGTGCCCCAGGTGCCTCGCCTTTGGGCACCTGGGATAGCACACTGCCCATTGATCGGCCGGTGGCCCCGGTCCCGGTGACCTTTCCCAACCACAATGAGGGTTCCCCCGGTGCCTCGCATTTGGGCACCGGGGATGGACAAACCACCAGATGGGTGCCCCAGGTCCCTCGTCCGCCGCGGCGGAGGCACCTGGGATAGCGCCGAGCGGTGGTCAGCCAGCCTCGGCGTACCGGCGAACGCCTTCGTGCATCGAGGCCCAGCCCTTCGGCATCTCCGCCTTGTGTTCGTCCGTGAGCAGGCCGAGCGCGGTGTGCCGGAAGACGATCAAGGTACCGCCCTCGACCTCTTTCAGCCGGTATTGCACGTTGTTGACGAGCGGGAAGGAGGCGAAGATCGGACCGGCGAACTCCAGCAGCGTGGGCCGCTTGATAGCCTGCACAACGGCCCAGAAATGCCCATTGCCGTCGCCCAGGTCGCGGTACCACCTGCCGCCGGGCCATGCTTCGATCTTCAGGTTGAGAGATTTGCCTTCGAGTGTTTCGTTGCCGGGCCCCAGTTGCTCGAGCAGCGCGGCAAAGGTTTTTTCCAGGGGCGCCTTGACGTGGATCTCCTGATTCAGCGTAAAGGTGATATCTTCGAGGGTTTTTTCGGTGGAAATCATGATCTCTCCTTTGGATTTGGGTTGGGTGAATTCAACTCCGGTGGGTCCTGGCGGACCATCGCTTCCGCTCGTTCCTTCGTTCGATACAACTGGTGATGCCAGTAGCGCTCGAAGGTTTCGGCCCACTCGTGCAGAGGGCGTATCGCTTCGGCGTTGGTCCGGTACAGCTTTTGGCGGCCCTGGCAGCGCATCCTCACCAGCCCCACGTCGCGCAGTACGCGCAGGTGCTTTGAGACCGAAGGCTGCTCCAGGCCGAGGGCCGTCACAATCTCTCCGACGGGCCGCTCGGTTCCGGCAAGATAGCGCAAAATCTCTCGCCGGCGGGGCTCGGCAACCGCGTTGAAAGCATCCGAAGTGGTACTCGCTCTTGCCATGACCGAATATTACATACCCATATAGGAATATGTCAAGCGCTTTTCTCCGGACCGCGGGTCGTTGGCAAGAATTTCCCTTCCCTGCGCCCCATCTCCGCACATGTGCAACCTTGACCGCCCGCATCAATATGATCGGCGGTAAACTGATTGCGTACGCACTCGGCAACAGGAGCGCCCTTCCCCAGGAGGAATCATGCCCCAGAACCTGCTTGAACAGTTGCGCCAGTACACTGTGGTCGTCGCCGACACCGGCGACATGGAGGCGATGGCGAAGTTTCGCCCCCAGGACGCCACCACCAACCCATCGCTGATCACCGCCGCCGCGCAGATGCCGCAATACCAGCCCATCGTTGACGGCGTGCTGCTGGACGCCCGCAAGGAGCTGGGCGAGGGCGCGACCGATGAAGCCGTGGCCAACCTGGCCTTCCAGCGCCTGGCCATCGCCTTCGGCAAGAAGATTCTGGCCATCGTTCCGGGCCGCGTCTCCACCGAAGTGGACGCCCGCCTCTCCTATGACACCGCGGCCACCATCGCCCAGGCCCGCGCCATCATTGCCCAGTACGACCACGCAGGCATCGGCCGCGATCGCATCCTGGTCAAGATCGCCTCCACCTGGGAGGGCATCCGCGCCGCCGAAGTCCTGGAGCGCGAAGGCATCCACTGCAACCTGACCTTGCTGTTCGGGCTGCACCAGGCCATCGCGGCGGCCGAGGCCGGCGTCACGCTCGTCTCGCCCTTCGTCGGGCCGCATCCTCGACTGGTACAAGAAGGACACCGGCAAGGACTTTCACGGCGCCGAGGACCCCGGCGTCATCTCCGTGACCAAGGTCTACAACTACTACAAGAAGTTCGGCTACAAGACGCAGGTGATGGGCGCCAGCTTCCGCAACATCGGCGAGATCCGGGAGCTGGCCGGGTGCGACCTGCTCACCATCTCGCCGGCGCTGCTGGCCGAGCTCGAAGCCGCCGAGGGCGACCTGCCCCGCAAGCTCTCGCCCGAGGCCGCCCAGGCGCTGCCGCTTGAAAAAATCGCCGTGGACAAAGAGGCCTTCGACCACATGCATGCCGCCGACCGCATGGCCACCGACAAGCTGAAGGAAGGTATCGAAGGCTTCTCAGCCGCGCTGGTCAAGCTGGAAACGCTGCTCGCCAAGCGCCTGGCCGAACTGGAATCTCGCGAGCCGGCAGTCGCGTAATCGCGCGCGCCGGCGATCGCGAAGGCAGCCCGCAGCGGCTGCCTTTCGCGTTTCAAGCCCAATCTCGATTTGCACTCCGGCCGCCGCTCTGCCAACTTAGTTTCTATTCTTCATCGAAATCCAAGAGATGTTTCCGATAAGCTCACTGTCTAAGCAAGCACATGGGCGCGTCGCCTGCGTGTTTGTTGCCGCGCAACGTATGCGCGGACCGAAGCGGTCTTTAATAATGCAATCCTTAGCCGTTGCCATGCACGGCGCAGGCAAAGCCACTGGGGTTAAGGAACCGCGCAATCGCATCGCAGCAGATCCGCAGCGCTCAGGCGGTCAAGGGAGGTTTGTATGCAGTCACAGGCTCATCCACTCGAACCCTTCTTCCAGCAAGCGGTACGCAACAGTTATGAAGGCAAACTGGGGCTGAACGATCCGGGCGTAACCGGCTATGTGGCGCGCCTGCTCTGCGAGTTCACCCAGGCCGACAAGCTATACAAGGTACGCGACGCGGCGGGCCGCCCCATCGAAGAGTTATCCGAGATGATGCTCGCCGCCGACCCGGTCAACGGCACCGCGCCGTCATTCGATGCCGAGCGCGCCGTGCGCAAGCATATCGGCGACTATGCGCTCTTTGTGGCCGGCATGTATCCAGAAGCCATTGACTCAAATCGCCGCCACCGCCGCCACCGGCCAAGCCTGGGCGAACTTGTCAATGCCGGCAAGGAGAGTTACTACATCGTCAGCCAGTTCAACCTGTGCGAGTATGAGCGCGAAGCGCCGCTATTTGCGCGCCTCTCCGACGGCTTCGAGCGCTGCATTCTGGGCCTCACGCTGGTGCGCGAAGAGCTTGCGCCTCGCAAGCCCCTCATGCTGCCGCCGCAGGTGAACTAACCCTTCGGCAAGTCGATCCGGCTCGTTGCGTTGAATGGCAGGCGACGCGGGGATCGAACCCACGGACCCGCTTGGAAGCGGTCACTCCTTCGCGCCTGGCTGGCTGCCCCAGGCTCCCGCATTTAGGGACCTGGGAGTGCACGAAATCATCGAGGCGCGGTACTACAGGCGGTTCACTTCCCCGCGCCCGGCGATGCAGCGGGCAGTCCAAGGGCCGCGACGCTTGGCAGGTCCTTGCCGCTGTTGAAGTCTCGAATTGCTTCATCGAAGCGATCTCCGCGCCGCTGCCACAGTTCGATTTGGAGGTCGTAGCGCACGGTAACATTGTTCAGCCAATAGGGCCGGTTCTCGCCGAGCCAGATCTGGCTGTACTCGCCCTTGACGGCGGAGTAAGCATCGCGCAAATCCTGGCAGCGTCCAAACATGCTGCTAATCTCGTCCAGAGTGTTTCGGGTCTCCGAGCCATGCGCCTTGTTGTGCTGGCGCGCCAGCGCCTCTCGGTACCCATCCACGATCTCCTGAGCCAGCTCGAATTTCATGCCGATCAGGTCCAGGCGGCGCGCGCCCAGGTCCATGGCATTCAGGGCATCTAGCTCCTTCAGCCCGGAATTCGCTCGGCGCGCCTCGGCAAGCAGCACGATGGCTCGCTCGGCATGGAGGCGCAACTCCGGCGCAAGGGGCAGCAGCTTGGCTGAGACAGCCTGCCCCTGCTGGCTCCAAGGGTCAAGCCAGAAGATGCCGTCGCTTTCCATCCCGATCCCGGCCTTCTCCAGTGCTTCTTGCGCGGCCATCAATTCCCTTTCGGCATCGCCGACATGGCCGCTGAGGTCGCCATGAAAGATCCGCCCAAAGGCATCCTGGTAGGCGGGGATTGAGCTCTCGCCGGGCTGCCAGGCGGCCACCGCGCCAAAAAGGACGCTGTACCAATCTTCATTGAACAGGCCCTCGCCGTCGTCGTTCCATACGGTTGTCAGCGCGCCCGTGGAACCTAGCCGCTGGCCGTCGCGAATGAAGCCTTGGATGTTTCCGAAGGCCGTCTTGGCCACGGGGTAGACTTGCTTCCAGTTGGAATCGCCGGGGGAGACCCAGGTCTCGATGCCGGCCTTGGCAAAGGGCTCGATCATCTTGTCGAAGCCCTTGGTGTCCCCATAGTTCCAGGGCACGGCAACCATATCCTTGGGCAGGCCGGCCACAGCCGCCGGGTCGGCCCCGCCAATATCTCCCCAAAACAGCAGGCGCCGATGCAGGGGCGCTAATTCATCGTGAATCTGCCTGAGAAAATCCACGTAGACCGGCCCATACCCCTTGGCTTGCACCTGCGGCTGCGTGCGGCCCACTCCCAGATCGAAGGTCTCGTCGGCCCCTATGTGGATGAAGGGCGAGGGGAACTCCTGGGCGATCTGCGTAAACCAATCCTTGATGAGCGGCAGCGTGCCTGGCTGGCCGGGCGCCAGCACCTGACCGTGCGGAGTTTCCGCCAACTCCTGGTAGAGGTCGTACTTCAGCACTTGATGCAGATGGCCGAAGGCCTCCTGCTCCGGCACCACCGTGATGTGATATTTGCTGGCATAACGGACCAGCTCCTTCGCCTCTTCGGGAGTCAGCGCGCTGCCCGGAGGAGCGGCCAGCGGCTGGGCGGGATAGAAGAGCGTGTGCTCAAAGTAGGGCGAATAGATATTGATCTTGAAGGATGCAAAGACGCGCATCTGATGCTTCATGAATTCGAGCATCGGAAACGGACCGCGCGAGAGGTCGTCGTCGATGCCCCGGTATTGCATCGCCGGCCAGTCGCGCACCGTGCCCGTGGGCAACACCGGCTTGGCGCCGGCCGGCGGAAGCAACTGTTTCATCGTCTGCACGCCGTAGAAGACTCCCGCGCCGGTTGCTCCGATGACATGAGCATCGTGAGGCTCGATCGCCAGCACATAGCCTTCGGCCTGCATGGGCGCGTCGAATGCCAGCCGGTGCTTTGCCAGCAGGGCCTTTCCCTCCGCCGAGCTTGCGCGCAGCAGAACGATTCTGAAGCCTACAGCTCCGGCCCTGGCGTGGGGCGCTTGCTTGATCGCCTCTTCCAGGTCGCGTGCGGCAAACTCGTCTTCGGTATTGTGGCCCGGCACGCTGACGGCCACGGTCTCCGGCAGGGCTGTCTCCCCCGTGAAACTTGCCTCGCGGGGAGCCGGGCAGCAAAGGAACCTGGCCCGCGGCGAGAACCGGAAGCGCAAAAAGCAGCGCAACCACCCAACTCTTTGCAACGCGCGGCAAACTCTTGTCGGAAGCATTTGCGATCACGGAGTTAGGAGTCTTTCCAGAGTCTGTTTCATGATCCTGCTCTGTGTCAGGGCACGACTTTAGTCGTGCCGGAATTGGCAGTAGACACGAGGGCTTTAGCCCCTGAGGGAATGCTTCGCCATCTGTTATGCCCTTTATGAAACAAGTTTCTTTCACCGCAAGCTCATGAATGCGAGTACTTCAATTCGATTTGCTCATTATAGACTTGGATTGCGCGCTGCTCCTCGACCCGATGTCAGGATCTGGTGCCGCAACCTGGTGATTCCGTAATCGTACCCATGAACTTTGGTTTCCCAAGTCCCGCTTTTGGGACCTGGGAAACCACAAATCTACGCGGTCTCGGTACAAGTCCGGTCCGGCTTTTCTCTTGCCGGCCTGTGCGGAGAAGCCGCCGCCGAACCATGACTTGCGCAAGGGGCCGCAACCGTTGACGACGCAAACCGACCGCTCCGCGAACCTGCCTGCCGACCACTCCGCCACGCGCGGCTACAACGTCTTTCTTCTCGTCGTCGCCGGGCTGGGCGGCTTGCTCTACGGAATCGACGTTGGCATCATTGGCGGCGCGCTTCCCTACCTGGAAGCGACCTCAAGGCTTACGGCCGCGCAGCTCTCCGTCATCGTGGCAGCTGTCTTACTCGGTAGCGTCTTGTCCACGCTGTTTGCGGGGGCGATTGCCGATTCGATCGGACGTAAACCGCTGATGATTCTGAGCGGCGTCGCGTTCGTCCTCAGTATTCCGGTCATTGCCCTCTCGCAGGGGTATGCCCCGCTGTTTCTTGGCCGTCTCCTTCAAGGCATCAGCGGCGGGCTCGTCGGCGTGGTGATTCCGCTCTACCTGGCCGAATGCCTGCCGGCTTCAACGCGGGGCAGGGGAACCGCATTTTTCCAGTTGTTGCTCACGCTGGGCATCGTCGCCGCGGCCGTGGTGGGCATCTACTACAGCTATCGCGTCCAGGCCGTCGCCCTCACCGCCAACGCCGCAACCCTCTTTGGCTTCAAGGACCAGGCCTGGCGGCGCATCTTCTGGGTTTCACTCCCGCCCGGCGTGCTGTTTGTGCTGGGCAGCCAGCGGGTCACGGAGTCGCCCCGCTGGCTCTTCCAGCGCGGAAAAAGAGAATTGGCCAGGGAGGCCCTGCTTCGCTCGCGCTCGCCGCAACAAGCCGACTTCGAGATGCGCGAGATGGAAGAAACGGCGCGCGCCGCCATTGCGCTTCGTTCCTCCGGAGAAAAAATCGGAGAATCTCTTTTGCAGCGGAGATATGCGATTCCCTTCTTGCTCGCTTGCATCGTTCTCTTCTGCAATACGGCCACGGGCATTAACTCGATCATTGGATACAACACCAGCATTCTGCTGCAAAGCGGTCTCTCCGATCTCGCCGCGCACTGGGGCTATGTTGCATTTACCTTAATCAATTCTCCGATGACCATCGTGGGCATGGTGCTGGTCGATCGCAAGGGCCGCAAGTTCCTGCTGGTTCTTGGCACCAGCGGCATCATCGTTTCGCTGAGCACAGTGGGGATGCTGTTTCTCAAGACGGAAAAGCTGAGTGTTGATGGCCGCGCCGCGATTCAGGCCATGGTGCCCCCGAATCAGGAGCTTGCGCTTCGCTTCGACGCAGCCGCGGCGGAGAGGCTGCTGGCCGGCACGGGCTCCGCGGGCCAACAGATTGCCAGTGGCCGCGCCTCATTGGCCATCATTTATTCGTATGGAGACTTCACGGCCTCAACCAGTTATGTGCGCTCCGGCGATCCCGCCGCCGCCCCCATTCAAATCACGCGCGCAAGCTGCGTCCCAGCTAATAAGGTCGAGGCCTTCTTCAAGAACCCGTTTGGCGATTTGCGGGCAGCCCGGACCGCGCCGCTGAAGATTGAAAAGGCGCTCATCGGCCAGTTGCCCAGCTCCATCCACGGCTGGCAGGTTGCCCTCTGCCTTCACGCGTTCATGGCCTTCTTCGCGCTCGGGCCCGGTGTTTGTGTATGGCTTGCGCTGTCGGAGCTGATGCCTACACGCATTCGATCCAATGGCATGAGCATTGCGCTGGTCATCAATCAGCTGGTCTCGACCACGCTGGCCGGAATCTTCCTGCCCTTTGTCGGCAAGCACGGCTATTCGTCCATGTTCTTCCTCTTCTCCGGCTTCACGGTGGTCTATTTCCTGGTTGCGGCCTTCTTGCTGCCCGAGACCAAAGGCAAAACCCTGGAAGAAATCGAAGCCCGCTGGGTGCGGAGGGCAACGGCCTGAACGCTTGCCAGATTGCATGGAGATACAACCGGGTAAAGCACTGGCGCGGCCCATGCTCCAGGAGCCTATTGAAGAGACACGGTATTGTGTCAGGGCACGACTTTAGTCGTGCCGTAGGTGCCGCAAGATCGACGCGGGCTTCAGCCCCTAGAGCCAAAACCTGCCCTCGGGCCAGTTCTTCAATAAGTTCCTAGAGCAGACGGAACGCACCAAACTGCGTTGCTATGCCCGAACCCAGGTTGTCGAATGGTAGGCGAGGCGGGTATCGAACCCACAACCCCCGGCTTAGAAGGCCGGTGCTCTATCCAATTGAGCTACTCGCCCCTGTAGGCATCATTCTAGCGTGGATTGACTGCTGAGTACATCCGCAAATGCCGCCAGCGCGCCCCCGAGCGTCAGCGCGGCCTCAGCCGGCGAGGGTCCACAGGCAGTCAGGTAGGCTGTGACTCCGAACTCGCCGAGGCCGGTGACGTCTGCGGGGTTCTGGTCGATGAAGGTCCTGCGAATGACCAGATCCACCCGGCAGCAGCGAAGCGGAACGGCGCGCAAGAGGCCGCACAAGCGCTTGCAGGCCGCCGCGGCCTTGTCAGGCAGATCCCACTGGCCCTCGCCGCCGGGCAGGAGGTCGATGTAGCAGCCCAAGGCGTGGGCGCGGCAGCCGAGCGGCGCATCCAGTTCGTCGGCATCGAACTCATCGGGCTCGACCACAGGCCAGAGATCGCACTTCGAGGTCCACACCGGCGAGGCCGCCGCATTCAGCTTGGCCAGAGCCTCGGCCAATGCGGGCAGCTGGGCGGCCTCAGGCAAGCGCCAGGCTTGCTCCGGGCTGCGGCGAAGGTCGACAAACCCCGGCCAATGCGCCTCGATCGCTGGCGCTCCGCCGCCCACCTCGACCTCCCAGTCAGCTTCCATTTGCTCGCCCGGTGGCAGCCTGCAAGAAGCGAATGACTGCCGCCTCTGCCCAGTGAATCTCATTGCCCGGATCCCTTGACAGATAGGCGCAATGGCCTCCGTGGCGGGTCTCTGCAAAGGCGATGTGCGGGTTGGCGAGAAGCTTGGCGCGAGTCTCCGGCGTAAGGCGAATGAAGGGATCGTCCTGGGCGCACAGTACCAGCGTAGGCACCGCGATCCGGTCCACCACGCGCGCGCTGGCGGCGCGGTAGTAGTAGTCGTCGGCATCGCGGAAGTTCCAGTAGCGGGCCACGATCTTGCCGTCGAATTCACGAATGCTGCGCACCGGACCGATCTCCCGGGGAGTCGCATAGACGCCGGGAAAGAGCTTCGCCTTGCGGGCGTAGCGGGCCATCAACCCGCGCAGAAAGTGCCACTCATAGCCCCGGTTGAGCGGCTCGTGCAGGGCGTCGGCGCCAACTGCCAGATCGATCGCCGGGCAAACCGCGGCCACGGCAACCAGCGGCGGCCGGCTGCCCCACTCCCCGGCCAGCTTCAGCGCCAGGTTGCCGCCCATCGAGTAGCCCGCCAGCGCCAACCGCTCCAGGCCGCGCCGCTCGGCAAAGTGGCGCACCACCGCGCCCACATCGCCTGAAAGCCCGGAGTGGTAGAGCGTGGGCGTCAGCGCTTCCGAGCCCCCGCAGTTGCGCATGTTCATGCGGATGACGTTGCAGCCGGCAGCCCAGGCCCGCATGGCAATGCCCTGAATGTATCGGGAGTCCGAGGAGCCCTCGAGGCCGTGGACCAGCACAACCGTCAGCCGCCCGGCCCCGCCCCGCTCGGCTTGGCCCTGCTCCGCCTGCCAGTGGCAATGGCACAGCACGCGGCTGCCGTCGGCGGGGTCCACCTCGACGGTCTCCTCGACACAGGCAAGCCGGAAGGCCGGCCGGGGAAGGAAGTTGCCCACAATCGTTTGCAGGTGGCCGTTCGCCAGGCCGCGCCTCGGCTCGAAGCTCGTCAGCCACTCCGGCAGGCCGGGCGACCCGTCGGCAAGCTCTAGGTTTTCGCGGATTCTCAGGGGTCACGGAGGCTCGGGAACGTGCTATTCGAGGAACCCAGGGGGATGGCAGCGGGTGCAAACTGGGGCGGCTAGTGGGGATCGAACCCACGACATCCTGAGCCACAGTCAGGCGTTCTGCCGCTGAACTATAGCCGCCATCTACGCTTTCGATTGTAGCATCGAATCATATCCGCGGACCTCACCCATGCGGAGTGAAGCGCCGATGCCCAGCCCCGATCCATCTCCGGCAAATCCTCAGTTGCCGGCCCTTGCTTCGACCAGCCCCCGCGCCCCTCTGAGTGCGAATCGCTGGAATCGCGGGGCTTGGCTGTTCCGCGACCAGACCCTCCACGGCCTGGAGATTCTGCTGGATGAGGCCTTCGTCATCCCCGGCACCGGCATCCGCTTCGGCATCGACGGGATCATCGGGCTGGTTCCCGGCCTGGGCGATGTGCTGGCCGGCCTGCTCTCGCTGGTCATTCCCCTGGCCGCCTGGATTCGCGGCGTGCCGTACGTCACCCTGGCGCGCATGGCCGCCAATCTCGGCATCGGCGTCCTGGTGGGCTCCATTCCAATCTTCGGCGACATCTTCGACATCGCCTGGAAGGCCAACCGCCGCAACTACCGCCTGCTCCGCCGCCATCTGGCCGCTCCCCGCCGCCACACCAGGCGCGACTGGGCGTTTCTACTGCTTCTGGCCGCGGCTCTCGGACTGGTCTTCGCCATCCCCGTGGCGCTGGTGGTGTGGCTGGTGGTCTGGCTTGGTCACGCGCTCGCTCCCACGCCCTCGATGCACCGCTGAGAACAATTCGCGATACAATCAGGTTGGAACGTCGGGGCGTGGCGCAGCCTGGTAGCGCATCTGCTTTGGGAGCAGAGGGTCGTGTGTTCGAATCACACCGCCCCGACCAGCCTTACGTAGCTTGGCCCCGCCGCTGCGGCTACTGGGGTACTGCTAGCCAGAAATCGCGCTAGTCCCTCAACTGACAGCAATCACGACCTTGCCTCGCGCGCGCATGGTCTCGAGATAGCGCACCGCCTCGGCGGTCTCCCTGAGCGAATAGCTGCGATCGATCACCGGCCGCACCTGCGCCTGTTCGCACATCCTGGCCAGCGTTTCCAGGCCCCCGGCATTCATCTTTGCGATCATTCCTTTCACGCTTTGGCTGATGAACAGCGAATAGAGCCCTCGGCCCAGCATCAGCGCAAGCAGTTTCGCCGTCCCGTTGCCCGTTGCCCCGATCCCTACAATGACGCCCTTGGGCTTCAACACACGTACACAATCGCGCAGCGTTCGGTTCCCCACGCATTCCAGGATTGTGTCGTAGCGCCGCTCACTCATCGCGAAATCCTCGCGCGTGTAGTCGATCGCGCGCCCGGCGCCCAGTGCTCGGACCATCTCCACATTGCGAGCGCTGCAAACCGCCGTCACCTCCGCGCCCAAGGCCCGCGCAATCTGCACCGCGAAGCTGCCCACGCCGCCGGATGCGCCATTCACCAGAACCTGGTATCCCGGCCGCACCTGAGCTTTGTCCTGCAACGCCTGAAGCGCAGTCAGTCCGGCGATGGGCAGCGTCGCAGCCTGCTCGAAGCTCAGGCTCGCCGGCTTCGCCGCCAGCGCGCTCTCGGGTACACACGCAATCTCGGCAAAGGCTCCGCGTCCCGAGCCAAAAACCTCGTCGCCGGCCTTAAAGCGCGTTACACGCGACCCCACGGCGCGAACCACGCCCGCCAGATCCGCGCCGAAGCGAATCTCCTTCGGCTTTCCCAATCCCAGAAGCAGCCGTACGATCCCCGGTTCCCCCCGCATAAAGTGCCAATCCAGCGGATTAACCGAGGCGGCGCGCACCTCGACCAGAACCTCATTCTCCTTCGGCGCCGGCACACTCACTTCTTCCAGGCTCAGAACCTCAGGCCCGCCATAGCTGCGGAACACGACTGCTTGCATAGGACTCCCTCCCGCAGAATAATACGTGAACGGCTCGGCGGCAGGTTCCCGTCATTGAGTCGATTGATCGGCGGGATCGCTCTTGACCTTCCCGCCCATGACTCGTCTTCTACAGTCTGTCCTCTTTGAGCGGCTGTAAGCTGTTGATTCCATTCGGCAACCAAAGCGATATTGCCCGCTCCGCCCGCATATCTGCTCATTACCACCACAGCCCTGTAGTCTGATTTGTAACTGTAACTGGCCGAAGCGGCCTGATTCCGGGGCCTGGAAACTCACAGTCTTCGCACTCCGTGGCAGCGAGCAAAAACGAAGACTCCCCGGACGAACGGGCTAAGTTCGAGTTATCCCAGATCCGAAACTCCGGACCTGAGGCACGCAGACTTGTCACCCATGACACCTGGCCCGCCTTGCCGGCCTGGCGTGGTAACTTAATCCGATGAACATTGTGGCGCTTGTCGAAGAAATTGAAGCGCGAGTCAACGGCCTGCCAGTTCGAAACGCCCTGCTGCTGCGATCTCTGCGCCGCGAATACTCACAACGCATTGCGGCATCGCCGCCGGGAGAGGTAGTCGAAATTGCTGCATTGTTGATCGCCCGTGGACGCGTGCATCGCTTTTTTGGAGATGAGTTCATCGCGGGCCGTCCGGACGCGTTAGCAACTCTCGACCTAACCCAAGTGGAGCGTCTGGGTTCGGGTATCTCAAGCTGGGATCAGGTCGATTGCTTTGCATGCAATCTCTCTGGCCCGGCGTGGCGCGAAGGTCATATCGAGGATAAGGTAATAATTCAGTGGGCCAGGTCAAAGGACCGCTGGTGGCGGCGAGCGGCGTTGGTGAGTACAGTTCCATTGAACGTGAAGGCCCGAGGCGGCCGAGGGGATGCGCGCCGCACCCTTCGCATGTGTACCCTCCTCATCGGCGACCGGGACGAGATGGTCGTGAAGGCGCTGTCGTGGGCGCTCCGGGCGCTGACAGTGCGAGATGCCGGCGCGGTGCGTCGGTTTCTCGAAGAGAACGAAGCCCGGTTACCGGCGTTGGTTCGCCGCGAGGTTCAAAACAAACTTACGACGGGTCGAAAGAATCCGAGATCGTCTCACCGAGAAGCCCGCGCGTAGCCGACGCACGGGTACGACTGGCGATTCTACAGGGCGATTCCGTTCGGACGGGCGGGTCGCTGGCAATGCGGCTGAAGTCTTCCTTTGTGTAGCGAGCCGTCCTGCGAATTTCGTTGACGAGTCCTTCTGGAGTGAATCCGATGGACTTGCCGACGGCAGCCCAAATGGCCGCGCCCAAAGGGAGAATCCGGTCATGAATCGTCAGCAAATCGACAATATCGCGGGGCTCCCTGCGACCGTAGGCCGCGGCAACCTTGTTTGTAGCGAGATCCATGGGGTGAAGAACATAACCGAACTCTTCGTCGGGGATCGTCGGGAAAAACCGGTAATCGCTGTCGGCAGCCCATTCCAGCTTGGTCGTCTCGCCTGCCTGCTCCACGAAGGCCGTGTAACTCATGGGATCGCGGCGATGCCAGCGGAGGGTGTATCCACGCTCCTGAAGCAGCACCGAGTCCAGCTCGGCCGCTTCCCGAACGCGCTCCTCGCGGTCGGTAAAGATGTCAATATCGCCTGAATAACGGGAGGCGCTGCGATTCAAGGGGGCGCTTCGGGCGACGTATCTCTCTGGGTCGCGGTGCTGCGCCGGGAGGCGCAGTATCTCGGATTGAATGCTAGACAACGGCATGGCAGGCTTGCTCGATCTCTTCCGCCAGGCGGCGAGCCTCCAGGTTGCCCTCAACTCGCAAGCTGCGCGTAATCGCAAGGGCATCGACAGGCGTCGGGTTGGGAACAGGCCTGCTGCTCCACAACGTCATCGTCCTAGATTCCTTGAAGGCCCGCTCATAGAGGCGCAGGAGGTCGGGTCGGTCGGAATGCGTGTTCATAAGGCTCTCTCTTCGCGCCGGGCCATGCTGCCGCCGTAGTACGTATTATGCCCCTGTCCGCACATGGATGCATGGTTTTGGCACTGTCCAAGTATGGGGGTATGCAAGGCTTCAGCAGCGCACAATCTTCTCAGATTCGATCCCCTTGGTGGTGTTGCGGGTATCAACCACCAGCTGCGACTGCTCCACGATGGCGCGGTAGTCGTAGCTGGAGTGATCGGCGACGATGACTACGGCGCCGTACTGGGGCAGAACGTCGAGCGGAAGTTGCCATGCTATTCATGGCAATGCTTCAAGCGGGGCGACCTGCCCGTTCGTTGAGAGCTCGGGATGGCCCCAGGTTGGTTACGATGGGATTAGTACCAGGTGCATCCAAGGTGAGCCAATAGGAAAGAGGAGGCGCAATGGCTCCGCTAATTGTGTTGGTATTTTCCTTCCTGATCTTCCGGCTGACAGGCTTGGGAGTGACCTATTTTGCTGACTGGCAAAATGCTCTGCGGGCGGCGCTGGGCGCGATGTTTCTGGTGACGGCTTCGGCGCATTGGGGAAGACGGCGGCCGGATCTGATTCGCATGGTTCCGAGAACCTTCGGCGACGCGGGGAAGTGGGTGACGCTGACTGGAGTTTTCGAGGTTCTCATTGCCGTTGGGTTGCAGGTTCCGCAGGCTGCGCTTTCGGTCGGAGCGATGGCGGTAATGATGCTTGTTTGCCTGTTTCCCGCGAATGTGAAGGCGGCGCGGGAGGGGTTGACGATCGGGGGTAGGCCTGTACCGGGGCTGAGTGCGAGGCTGGGAATTCAAGCGGTGTTCGTATTGGCTCTGGTGGCCGCGGTGTGGCCCGGATTGGGAAGCGTTTGGCCTCAGGCCAGATAGGGTGCGGCCCGAGGATGGTCTACTATCGTTAGCGGCGCTGATGCAGCCGATTTCTGTTTCAGATTCTTGGGAGGGTTCTTTTGGGAAAGTATCTTGTCACCGGAGTTGCGGGCTTCATCGGCCGCTCGATTGCCGCGGAGCTGCTCAAGCGCGGTGAGACTGTACGCGGCATCGACAGCTTGATCACCGGCAAGCGCAGCAATCTGGTTGGCCTGGAGGCGATGGAGTTCATCGAAGGCGATCTGGCCGATCCGGCTGCCTGCGCCCAGGCCTGCGCGGGGGTGGAGATCGTCTTCCACGAGGCGGCGCTGGCCTCGGTTCCGCGTTCGGTGGCCGATCCCGGTGGCCACCAACGTGAACTGCGTGGACGCGACGCTGAATCTGCTGGTGGCCGCGCGCGCAGGCCGGGGTGCGCCGCGTGGTCTATGCCGGCTCGTCCTCGGCTTACGGCGATTCGCCCACGCTGCCCAAGCACGAAGGGATGCTGCCCAACCCCATCTCTCCGTATGCGGTGGCCAAGCTGGCCGGCGAGCATTACATGCGCGTCTTCACCCGCGTCTACGGGCTGGAGACGGTGGTGCTGCGCTACTTCAACGTCTTTGGCCCCTACCAGGACCCCACTTCGCACTACTCCGGCGTGCTGGCCATCTTCTGCCGCCAGATGCTGGCCGGCGAGCAGCCCACCATCTATGGCGACGGCGAGCAGAGCCGCGACTTTACCTACATCGACAATGTGGTCCACGCCAATCTGCTGGCCGCCGCGGCTCCGGCGGAGAAGGTCTCAGGGCAGATGATGAACCTGGCCACCGGCACGCGCATCACGCTGAACCAGACCTTTGAGATTCTGCGCGAGCTGACCGGCTACAACGGCAAGCCGGCCTATGCTGAAGCGCGCGCCGGCGACATCCGCGACTCGCTGGCCGATATTCGGCTGGCCGGGGAACTGCTCGGCTACGAGCCGATCGTCGATTTCCGCGAGGGGCTGCGCCGTACTGTGGAGTGGTATCGCGCCGGCAGTAACCTCCAGTAAGTCTCGATCACAGCCGGTCCGCCAGCCGGAAGACCGGTTTTTCACCCATTGCTTTCCCCGACAAGCGTGTCTATTGACGAATTGCTTTTCAATGAAGCACAATGGCGGGGATTTCCTCAGCTGCGAATTTTCGTCTGGAACAGCAGGGATAACCTGCGGGAGAGATTCTGAATCTTGATGGGATTGAGGTTCATACCCCTTGCCGGACGCTCGCCCTCTCCAGCGCGATTCGCCGTACCAACCCGATGAGCCGTCCCGGACCGGCCTGAGCCGGAGCCGCTCCACGACCTCCCTGCGGGAGCTTTGGGAGGTGCTGGTCCGCCGCTGCCTGTTGGCGGGGTCCATGTTGGGGGGATTGCTGCTGCTGTGCCTTCTATATTGCCTCGTCGCCCCCAACCAGTACGAGGCCAGCGCCAAGGTGGCTTTGCGCCAGTCGCCCGCCTCCTCGCTCCGGCTGGAGGCGGCCGATCCGCTGGCTACGATCTCCCTGCTCTCCGCGCCCTTGCAACTGGAGACGCTGGCCGACATTTTTCGCAGCGACCGGCTCGCCTGGAGGGTGATTACCAAACTCAAGCTCTACCGGGAGCCGGGCTTCGTGCGCCGCTTCGACCGCCGCTTTCCCAGCTTTCACGCCGATGCGCCGGCCGCCGATGCTCAGGACTACCTTCTGACGAGGTTTCAGAAGCGACTCCGCGTGCAGACTTTGCCGCGCACGCTGCTGATTCAGATTCGCTTTCGCTCGCAAGACCCGGCTTTGTCGGCGGCCGTGGTGAACGCTCTGATCCGCGCCTACGATGAGCAGGAAACCGAGTCAAGGGTACAGGCGACCGTTCAGCAATCGAGTTGGATCGAGAGTCAGCTCAAGGATCTTAAGAGCCGCATGGAGCGGGAGCAGCAGCGCCTGACGGCCTTCGAGAACGAGCACGGCATCATCGGCTCGCCGGTGAGCCCAGCCAACAGCGCGCAACCCGAGCCGGAGCACAACTCGACTTTGCTGGAGATCGACGAGCTGGGCCGGGAGCTGGTTGCCGTCAGTGCCGATCGCATCTTGCGCGAGGCAGAGTATCGGGCCGCTTCGCAGGGCGACCCGGAGGTGGTGATCGCCTCCGACCCAGGGCTCCAGGCTCAGGGCGCGAACTTTGCGACGGCAACGCTTGGCCAGCTTCGCGTCCGCCGCGCCGAACTCCAGCAGGAACAGGCGCAACTGAGCGCCGAGCACGGTCCAAACTTCCCCCGCGTGGTTGAGATTCAACGCCTTTTGCAGGAGATCGACAAGCAGAATCGCACCGAAGACGCCAAGCTCGTGGCGCAGTTCCAAAGCGCCTTCAAAACGGCCGCGGATCGCGAGCAGGCGGTGCGGAAGAGCCTGGACGAACGTACTGCCGAAGCCTTGAAGCGCAACCAGGCCGCCTCCGAGTACGCGGTGATGCGCCAGGAGGCCGACTCCAGCCAAGATGTCTACCAAAGGGTGCTGGAGAAGGTGGAGGAAGCGGGGCTATTGGCCGGCGTCCGCAGCTCGAATATCGCGGTGATCGATTCGGCGCGGCAGCCGGTGAGGCCGGTGACGCCCGACCTTCCGCTATACATGTCTATCACCTTCTTCGTTGGACTCTGGCTGGCAGTGGGAGGCGCTCTCATGGTTGAATCGTTCAGCAGCTCGGGAACGCGCGCCGCGGCTGTATTTCTGGCGGCGCTTTTGGCCGGCGCAATGGCCCATGCGCAGGCGCCCACGCCGAACACCTCCGGCCTGCCTTCGGGCGTGGTGCGCATTCCATCTTCTACGGGTCCGCAAAACCCGTCCAATCCCAAGGACGCGCCCACGATATGGAACAACTCTGAGGGCGCCAACCAAGCCGGCCCGCCGCCGCCGACTCAGTCTTCAGCGCCGCCCATGGCCGCACCCATCGCCCCCGGCGATTCGCTCGACGTCAGCGAGTACCACACGCCGGAGTTTCATTCCGTGGTGCGCGTCTCGCCTGCGGGCACAGTGAACCTGCCCCTGGTAAGGGAGGTCAGATGTAAACGGAATGGACGAACAGGCGGCCGCGCGCGCCATTGAAGCGGCTCTGGCGGCCAAGGGAATGCTCCTCCATCCGCAGATCACAGTCATGGTGCTGGCCCATGCCGGGCAGGACGTGAGTGTGCTGGGCGAGGTGGCGCGCCCCGGAGTCTATTCCTATACGCTTCACCATCGACTGCTGGACCTGATCTCGGCCGCCTCCGGGCTGGGGCCCAATGCCGGCCGCCTGGTGAACGTCTTCCACCGCGACGACCCCAAGACACCCCACCCGGTGGTGCTGGACCCCAGCGGCACCGATACCGCGGCCGACCACAACCCCGAACTGGCTCCCGGTGACACCGTCCAGGTGAGCCGCGCCGGGCTGGTCTACGTGATCGGCGACGTGGTGCGCCCAGGCGGCTTCCCGGTCGATCCGGCGCAGGGTCTGACCGTGGTGCAGGCGCTCTCGCTGGCCTGGGGCGCCAGCCAGAACGCCGCCACCGGCAAGGCCTTGTTGATCCGCGAGCAGAAAGGCGGCCGCACCCTGACCACCCTCAACCTCGGCCGTATGATCCATGGCAAGGACCCCGACCAGCCCGTCCGCGACCGCGACATTCTCTTCGTGCCCGACTCCGCGGCCAAGGAGATCTGGAACAAGTCCGTCGAGGCGGCAATTCAGTCGGCCATCGGCGTCAGCATCTACGCCGGGCTGGTTTATTCGCAGAGGTTCTGAGGGGCCTTATGACTCCAGGAGTTGATTGGCAGACCATAACCATTGCCCTGAAACCGAAAAAGAGGCCATCGCTGGCCCCTCTTTCGGTCTTTGCCCTGGGAATATGCCTTGCGGCAGGGATGCTCCCAGAAGCCTCAACAGAACTATAGCACAAGTGGCGAATCCAGAATGACCCATTCTCCCCGGGCTCTCATCCAGATCGAGCGCGCCATCTCCCGCGAACGCCTCAGGCGGTATCTGGCCGCAACAGGCAATGATTTGTCTTCAGCGGTCGCTCTGTATGAACAGAACATAGCGATCTCGGAGGCCGTCTTCGGCCTGCTCCACGGCTTGGAAGTCGCCGTCCGAAACAGTATGCATGAGGTACTTACCGCGCACTACGGCACGCCGCGATGGTTTCAGTTGCCATCTCTGGCACTCACTCCATATGGTCAAGACAAGGTTGCAGCGGCCATTCGCGATGCTGGCGGACCCTCTGCTTCCCCTGGGAAGGTTGTGGCCGAGCTAAACTTCGGCTTCTGGACCAATCTAACCGCACGCGGCTATCACTGGACGCTGTGGCAACCCGGCCTCCACTGCGCTTTTCCCGCCGTGCGCCTAGCCCGGCCAGTCGTCCATACCAGGCTGGAATCCATCCGCACACTTCGCAATCGGATCGCTCACCATGAACCTGTTCTGACTTCACAGCGCGCGCTCTATGCAGGGTCCGGTCTCTTTATGCCTCTGACCAGTCTCTCCGAGTGCGCCAACTGGCTGGGGCCGGAGTTGGCGACTTGGCTCGAAACAAGCTATCGCTACGCTACTGCCGCGACGATTCTCGACCAAGTCGCTGCTTCGGGGATCGCTCTATGATTGGGGCTTGCATTTGCGGCTCTTTGACGAGTTCCAATTTCAATTCATTGATTCTTTGGTCGCTTCTTAGCGGGTTTTGAAAGGTTCCACATCATGCGCCGCATTGCCTGGGTTCTGTTGCTGCTGTTCGCCTTCACGATTCCGTGGGAGTACTCCCTGAATCTGGGCGAACCGCTGGGCAACGCCGCTCGCATCGCCGGCTTGCTGCTCCTGCTCGTGGCTCTTCCCGCCGTTCTGCAGGCTGGCCGCCTGCGCTCGCCTGGGCCGATGCAGTGGATGGTGCTGGCCTTCTACTTATGGTTCTGCTGCTCCTACTTCTGGTCCATCGAGCCGCCGGCGTCCCTCGACAAGCTGCGCGGTTACCCTCAGGAGTTGATGATCGTCTGGCTGGTCTGGGAGTTTGCCGAGAGCCCCCGCGATCTGCGCGCGCTGTTGCGCGCCTATGTGGCCGGCTCGTGGGTGCTGGTCGCGCTCACCATGGCCAGCTTCAGTTCTCCTGAGGCCATCGCCGCCGGCCAGATTCGCTTTGTCGCCGAGGGGCAGGATCCCAACGATATGGCCCGCTATCTCGACCTGGGCTTTCCGCTGGCCGCGCTGCTGCTGAACTGCGAGCCGCGCTGGCCCGGCCGCCTGCTGGCGCTAAGCTATCTGCCGCTGGGCCTGGCGGCCGTCTTCCTCACCGCCTCGCGCGGCGGCTTCATTGCGGCGGTGGTGGCGCTCTTGGGCTGCGGCATTCTGCTGGCTCGCGGCCACCGGCGCCGGGTTCTGGCCGGAGCCTTTGCCTTGCCCGCCATCGCCGCCGCACTTTGGCTCTGGGTTCCCCAGGGAACCTTCGAGCGGCTGGCCACCATTCCCGGCCAGCTCCAGGGCGGCAGCCTGAACGATCGAACGAACATCTGGGCGCTCGGCTGGCAGGCCTTCGCCAAGGCGCCCCTGCTCGGGACCGGGGCGGGCACCTTTGTCAGCGCGGCGGGTGTGGCGCCCATCAACACGGCTCACAATACGCCTCTTTCCATCCTTGTCAGCGGAGGCCTGTGCGCTCTTTGCCTGTTTACGGTCATTGTGGCGCTCGCGGCATGGTCCATCCGCCGCACCCAAGGGCCTTTGCAGCTGGCGCTGGGCACCGCGCTCGTGGTTTGGGCCGTCACCACGCTCGATGCGACGGTCGAAGAGAATCGCACCACCTGGCTGCTGCTGGCCCTGATCGCGCTTGCCGGTCGGCTTGCCGTGGAAGAGCCTGAGAGCCTCGGTACCTGCTTCAGTTCGAGCGCCCAGAAGCCGGAGCCCGGAATGGCCTCCGAGCCCGCGCTATAGACAGGCGGATTAGCCGACCATCATGTCACCAATCCCCCAAATCGCGCGTCTCTTCCAGGGCGGCAGCATCAATCGCCGCATCTTCCGCGCCGCCGCATCGGTGACCGCGGCCGGCATTCTGGTCAAGATTGTCGCCACCCTCAAGGAAATTGCCGTTGCCGGAGCCTATGGCCGCAGCGACGCTTTGGACGCCTTCCTGGCGGCCGCGCTGATTCCCGGCCTGCTCATCAACCAGATCTCCGAGTCCATGAACCAGGCGCTGGTGCCCACGCTGATCCGGGTGAGGGAGCGGGAGGGTCACGACCGCGCCCAGGAGCTGCTGTCAAGCTCGATGCTGTGGATGTGCGTGCTGCTTGCGGCGGTCTCGGTGGCCATGGCTCTGGGGGCGCGCGGCTTCTTCCCGCTGATCGCCTCGCACTTCGCGGCAGCCAAGCTGGACCTCTCGGTGCGCATCTTCTACGCCCTGCTGCCGGTCGTGCTCATTACCGGCATAGCCACCAACTGCACCGCCGTTCTGAATACCTTCGACCGCTTTGCCTGGCCCGCGCTGGCGGTGGTCATCAACCCGGTCGTCATCATCGCCGGCGCGCTCCTGCTGAGCAGCCGCCTGGGAATCTGGGCCATGGTCTATGCCACACTTGCCGGCGCGCTGCTCCACGCGGCGGTGGTGGCGGGTATGATGGACGCCCACGGCTACCGCTTCCGCCTGCGTTGGCATGGGATGACCGAGGCCACCCGCGAGGTGGCGCACCAATATGGGCCGGTGCTGCTTAGCGGTGTGGTGGCATCCGGCGGATTACTGGTTGACCAGTCGATGGCCGCCATGCTGCCAGCTGGGAGCGTCTCCGCGCTGGTCTACGCGGGTCGTTTCGTCAGCGTGGTTCTCACCCTGCTGGCCGGGGCGGTTTCAACGGCGGTTACGCCCTACTTCTCGCGCATGATCGCCCTCGGGGACTGGGGCGGCTGCCGCCACACCCTGCGCACCTGGGTCCGCCTCACCGCCTTGATCTCCGCGCCCATAGCCCTGGCGCTTGCCGCCGGCTCGCATGCTCTGATTCGCCTCACCCTCCAGCATGGCGCATTCGGCCCCGGTGATACGGCCGTCGTCGCTCCGGTGCTGACGATGTACGCCATTCAGATTCCCTTTGTCGTCTGTAGCCGGGTCTTCTACCGCTTCCTGGTCGCCATGCGCCGCACCGATCTGATCTTCTACTGCGGCGCGCTCAATCTCGCGCTCGACATTGTACTCAACCTGATCCTGATGCGCTGGTTCGGCGTGGCTGGGATCGCGCTTGCCACCTCGCTCTGGACCGTGAGCACCTTCCTCTTTCTTTGGTATTGGACGGTCAGGCTGGTTCCTCGTGCAGCCGCTGCCGGAACCTAGAAGCAACCCGCCGCATGAGCCGAAAGAACATTCCATTCATGCGGCCGGTTCAGTCAGCTCGGGACCAATGCGCGGGATTGGGATTCCGCTCAAGCAGCTCGCTATATAGCGCCTCCCAGCGATCGAGGATCGCGTCCAGGCTGAACCGTTCGACGGCAAGCTGGCGCGCGCGTTCGCCCATCGCGCGGAGTTCTTCCGGCGGGGTTCTCACCAATCTGGTCATTGTTTCCGCGAGGGCGGAGGCATTTCCGGCCGGGGTTAAGTAGCCGGTCTGGCCGTCAGCGAGAACCTCCGGGGTTCCGGGGCCGTCGGTCGCCACCGCAGGCAACGTGCAGGCTGCTGCCTCGATCAGCCCCATCGGCAGCCCTTCCAGGCGGGAGGAGAGGACAAATGCATCCGCGGCCCGCATCCAGCGCGGCAAATCCGGCTGAAAGCCGAGAAAGCGGACCCGGCGCTCAAGGCCAAGCTGGGCGGAGAGCTTGACTAACGCATCCTGAAGAACTCCGCTGCCGGCGATCAGGAGCATCGCTGGCTCCGGAACCGAGGCCATGGCTGCCAGAAGTGTCGGATAGTCCTTTACCGGCTCTAGCCTGCCCGCCGCGAGCCAGATAAACTCCTCATCGAATCCAAGTTCGCGGCGCACGGCAGACCCGGCCTGAGCATCGGGCTGCCAGGTTTCCGCGTCCACGCCGTTGGGCAGCACGGTCAGCTTGTTTTTGGTAACCATGCCGGCGACGAGGTGCGCAGCCGCAGCGGCCTGGCTGACGGCCGTCACTTGATCGCCAAGCCAGCCGCTCAAGCGATATCCCAGCCGCCTGCCCGCGGCGCCCGTCGAGCAACTATGCAGCGTATCCACGACCACCCGCACCGGCGCGGCCAGCCGCGACCAGCGCGCCAGCCAGGCTGCGTGAGCCAGATGCGCGTGGACCACATCCGGGGACTCGCGACGGAGCCAGCGATTGAAGCAAATCCATCCGCGGGGATCGGCCAGGCCCTTGCGCATCCGTAGAGTCAGGAAGCCGATTCCGGCAGCCGTCAACTCGGCTGCCACTCCGCCGCCTGTGCCTGAAAGCGCCACCACGGTCACCCGCCGTCCACGCCGGCGCAGCCCTTTGGCCAGCAAGATGACCTGGCGCTCGGCGCCCCCAATCCGGTCAAGGCTGGGAATGACCAGGGCAACGTGATTCAATGCCTCGGCTCCTTGCGCGCCGCGCCCGCGAGAACTTCGTCGATCAATTCTTCAAAGGCGCGAATTGCGCGTTCGATTCTGAATGGCTCGATGAATGAGTGCTCGAACCTCTGGCCAGGGGAAATGGACTTCAGCGCACTCAGCATAGTTGCGGCCAGCGCTTCGGCGGATACTTCCTCGGCCAGCCAGGCGCCGGACTGGCCGCGCAGCAGGTCTATTACACCTTCCGAGGCCGGCAAGGCGACGATGGGCAGGCCACGGCTGCCGCCTCCAGCAGTGCGTTGGGCAAGCCCTCGTGCCGGGAAGAAAGCACAAACGCCGACGCGCCGGGAAAGTGCGCCGAAGGAGAAAGCACGCGGCCCGTAAAGCGGACGGCTGCCTCCAAAGCCAGATCGCGGCACGCAGCTTTCAATGAGGCTTCCTCAGGACCGGCGCCTGCAATCGTCAAGTCGGCGCGCGGAAATTGCTCGCGGACGATGGCCAGCGCCCGCAGCAGCAGGTCGAAGCCCTTCTCGCGCGCAAGCCTGCCCACTGCCAGAAGATGCGGGCCGGGGCCGGTCCAAAGCGAAGGACTCTCGCGAATAGCATCGCGAATCGCATCCACATCCAAGGGGTTTGGCAGCACAACAAGGAGATTCCCATCGATCGAAAGCTCGACAGCGATATCCCGCGCCATTGCCGGGGTCTGGCAGATCACGCAATCCGCCTGACGGTAAAGCCGCCGGTAAAGCAGGCGTGTATAGGCGGGCAGGTTTCCAAAGGCCAAAGCAGCGGAGACCGTTCCATTTTGCCGCAACAGGACGCGCGTCTCACGCGGAAAAAGAGGGCGCAGCAGCAGCACCAGAAAGTTCAGGTGAAACATTCCCGACAGGATTGCATCCGGCTTGAGCCGCCGGACCAACTGAAGCAGCTTGAAGGCTCCCGAGCGCACCCTCGGCGCGCCGAACGCATGAATGTGGACCCAGGATGGCACGGATTCCGAGCCGGTATCGGCCTGGGTGATCAGCCCCAGGTGCAACTCGTATCTCTCGCGCGAGAGGCCTCGCGCCAGCAGCGCGATCACCTGCTCGGCGCCGCCGCCGCCAAGATGTGGGACGAGCAAGAGAATCCTGGGACGTTTCGCCATTAGTTTTTCCACAGGTAGGTGAGTATACAAGCTGCGGAAAGAGGGATGATTTCGGGCGATTTTCGCAGAACAGCATCTGACCCGCTAGAGCTTCCTCTGATTCCATTCCACTTATGTCCTGGCTGAAGCCCGAACCCACAGCCCGAGCGAGTTTTTCCACAGCCTGCGTGG
>CAWCWQ010000002.1:0-5461 GCA_963799145.1 uncultured Acidobacteriaceae bacterium
TCCCCTTCAAGCAGCGCTTCCAGATAACTCAGATGCGATTGCCTCTCTTTCACCGCCTGTTCGGCCAGCCGCGCAAACTGTCCGCCCAGCGTCGGCAGCCGCAGTTGCTTGGCATACTGCCGGATCGCGGCCTCGCGCATGGGGTTGCCTACGGCGCTCATTGGATCACCCCCGTGGCTGCCAGGCCCGGAAGCCACCCCGGTCGCAACCGGTCGTAGTCCTCCAGACTCGGCTGGGGCCGGTCATAGCGATTCAGCGCGCCCAGGCGTGCCGGGGCGGCCGGCGGCGGCTGTTCCACGCCGCCGACGCTCAGCAGATAGCGAACCGCGCTCACATCCGAACACCCCAATTCCAGCGCTTCTTCCACCGCCTGGCGCACCCGCGCCGGCCCATGCTCCCGCGCCAGCAGCAGTACGTCGATCATCGCGCGCGTGCCTTCCTGCTTGCCCTGCCGTTCGCGTAGCGCACCCCAGAACCGGTCGTAACTGGCCGGCCACCGGCCGTGTGCGCGGCACTGCTCCAGGGCCGTCGAGCCCGCCAACGCCCCCGGCTTCTTAGTCAGCGTATCCAGGTAATGCTCCAACTCGAGCACCTTCCGGTGCCGCTCGTAGCAACGCTCATGCCGCGCCACGCACTTCCCCTCATGCCAGATCTCCACGTAAGCCGAGTAGACCTTCACCTCCACCGCCGCGCCCACCGGCAACGGCGCCGAGTAAAGGTTCGTCAGCACCTTTGCACAACCGCTGCCGTTGACCGTCGGAAAATGCAGCGAGGCCAGGTCAAAACCTTCTTCGGCCAGCGGCAATAGATGCTCCCGCTCGACGACCATCGCCGCACCGACCGGCTGCGCTCGCCCCTCGATGACTCGGCTCTCGTCTTCCTTCGAACCCGCCGTCAGCAGCAGGTTCAGCTCTTCCAGGTCCCGGACCTTCGGCACCGGCACCAGATGGTTGCGCCGGAACTGGCCTCCCTCGCCTTCCACACCGCCTTTCTCGTGCCCCTCGCCCGGCATGCAGAACTCGGACTCGAATCCCCAGTGCGAACGGAAAGCGATGAACCGCGCCGTCTCCTCCCGCTGATGCCCCCGCAGGATCTTCTTTACCGCGCTCTTCAGGTTGTCGTAGCGCAGAACCCGGAACACGCCCCCAAAATAGGCGAACGCCAACTCGTGAGCCTCCAGGAATGCTTGCTGGTTGGCATGCGGATAGGCCCGATGAAATGCGCCCCCGCTCGCCATGCTCCGCAGGCAAAACAAGTAGGTCTTGCGCGATTCCCCGTCGAACTCCGCCCAGCCTTCGTACCAGTCCACCTGCGCCTCGCCACCCCACGTGTAGGACTGCGGCACGAAGGTTTCCTGCCCCACCAACCCCAGGGCGGCCTTCCTTTGGCGGACATAGTGCCGCAGTGTCGATTCCGCCACTGCCGCCTCGGGCAACTCGCGGCGCAGTCTCGTCCAGATCCGGTGCGCCGTGTGCCGCTGTTTTCTGGGTGCCTTGCGGTCAGCCTCCAGAATCGCCTCAATGAATGGGATCGCCGCCGCCAGTTTCGGCCGCTCGCGTTCGGGAACTTTGCGTTCCGCCGGCATCGCGCTGGCGGGTTTCGCCTTCCGTACCTCTCGCCGGTGCCGCCCAGTTTCCGGGCCACCGCCCGGATCGTTCCGGCCCTGTTCGTACTCCGATCTGCTGAGTATAAGTTCCACTTTGGCTCTCCTGTTCTCCAAAACCACGTCTCCTTCCGGGGCTCGGATGCCCGAAACAAGATACACGGTTTGTGGTCTAGGTGGCCAATTCAGAGCATCGAACTCACGACCTCTTCCATGCCATTTAAGAAATATCAATCACTTGCAGACAGTTTGGCGCAAAACAAAAGACTTAGCAAGAGGCGACGTGGACTCCGGTGGACGCCACGGGGCGTTTTCGCATCTGGACTCCACGCGGACTCCGGGACTCCACACGGAGACTGGCACGTGGCGTGCTTTCACGCGCGCGGTTGCAGGCTGTCGTGATTGTTGTCTGCTGGAGCAGACAACAATCGATTTCTCTATAAGGATGATGCCCACGTGGAGCGGTGACCGCCTTCGCGGCTTCGCAAAGCAAACTTGCGTTTTCGCAATATTGCGAATAGACTGGGATCGAGTGCCCAAGACCAGAGTCGCCCTCTACCGGGAGGAAGACGGATCATGCCCGTTCATCGAGTGGTTCGACAAGTTACCGGCGAAAGTGCAGGACAAGTGCTACCTCCGGTTGGAGCGCCTGCGCGAGATGGGCCACGAACTGCGTCGGCCCGAAGCGGACTTCCTGCGAGACGGCATCTACGAACTGCGCGCCAGCCTGGGAGGCGTTCATCACCGGATCCTGTACTTCTTCCACGGCGCGGTGGCGGCCGTGGTCTCTCACGGTCTTGCGAAAGAGCGGGTGGTCCCGCCGAAAGAGATCGATCGCGCCGTCGAACGCAAGAAGCGGTTTGAGGCGAATCCGGCGAAGCACACTTATGAGGAGGCTTGACCATGCCAGATAACAAAGCAAAGACGCTGAAACCGACCAGCGACGCGGTGGAGATCCTTCACCGCCGGTTCTACGAAGGCAAGCCGGCCCGGCTGAAGAACCTGGAAGAGGCGCGCGCGAATGAAGAGATCGCCCGCAAAATCCAGGAACTGAGGGCAGCGGCGGCCCTCACCCAAACTCAGCTTGCCAAGCTCATCGGCACCACCGCATCGGTCATCTGCCGCCTTGAGGACGCCGATTATGAGGGCCACTCCCTGGCGATGTTGCGCAGGATAGCGGGCGCGTTGAATCAGCGGGTCGAGATCCGTTTTGTACCGATTCGGCGGTCGGCATAGGTCACGGCTAATGTAAGCCGGGCTACGGCTCGCGATGTACGGACCATCAAGCTTGTCCGCCAGTTGCTGGACTCCGCAGATCACGTCAGAAGGACTGGCGCGCTGTCCGACCGATGACTTCCCGCGACGTGGAAGCGCGCAAGCATTTTCGTAAGTCTATGTTTTATTGGGGTTTGTTTTGGTGGACCTGGTGAGATTCGAACTCACGACCTCTTCCATGCCATGGAAGCGCGCTCCCAACTGCGCCACAGGCCCATCGTGCTCGACGCTGTCTTCCACTTATATCATACCCGCGCGCGCACTCGAATTGACACGCCGGTTAACCGGCTGCCTACAATGAAACGATGCTCTTCAGGCGCGTCCCCGCGGCCATGCTCCTGCTCTGCCTGATCCCGCTCGGGCTTTCTTCCTGCCTGGCGCGCCGCCGGCCTATCACCCGCAGCGGCGGAAAGCCGACCCAGCCGCTGCTGGTCGCGGACCAGTCCACCCTGGTCGACAGCCATCGCGCAGACAATACGAGGCCATCCACGATTTCAGCGCCACCGTGGACATGGTGCCGGCCCTGGGCAGCGCCGAGAAGAACAAGATCACCGAGTACAAGGACGTCCGCGCCTACATTCTGTTCCGCAAACCCGGCCGATATCCGCCTCATCGGCCTCTACCCCGTGGTGCGCAACAAGGCTTTCGACATGGTCTCGGACGGCACCGATTTCAAACTCTACATCCCGTCCCGGAACCGCTTCCTGGTGGGCCGCAACGAAATCGATCAGCCCTCCCAGAACAAGCTGGAAAACCTGCGCCCGCAGCATTTTCTGGAGGCGCTGCTGGTGCGGCCCGATCGATGCCAGTCGCGACAAGGTCCTGCTGGAGAACTTCACCGACGAGGACAATGCGTTCTACATCCTGCACGTGGTCCACGTGAACGGCGGCGGGCAGTTGCAGCTCGCGCGGACCATCTGGTTCAGCCGCTCAACCTCACCATGGCGCGCCAGTTGATCTTCGACGCGGCCGGCAACATCCTCACCGACGCCCGCTACACCGAGTGGCAGCCCTACGACAACGTGGCTTTCCCCAAGCACATCGAAATCAACCGCCCGCGCGACGAGTACGCGCGTGGTGATCGATATCGTGAAGATGGACATCAACAAGGGCGTATCGGATGATAAATTCGTGCTCGACCAGCCGGAAGGGACCACGTTGCAGGTGGTCG
This sequence comes from uncultured Acidobacteriaceae bacterium, assembly GCA_963799145.1. Taxonomy (GTDB): domain Bacteria; phylum Acidobacteriota; class Terriglobia; order Terriglobales; family Acidobacteriaceae; genus Telmatobacter. The sequence goes on from CAWCWQ010000002.1 coordinate 4,050, forward strand.
GCCAGGCGCCCGCCACGCCTGCTCCGGCCAGCGCCGGCGCCGCCGCGCAGAAAGAAGAAATCGTAAAAAGTGACCGCCAAGCTCGTTCTGGAAAACCTCAAGCACAAGCCCATGCGCAGCCTGCTCAGCATTCTGCTCATCGGCGTGCCCGTGACCCTGATCCTCTGTCTGGTGGGCCTGAGCCACGGCTTCCTGGAAGATAGCCAGCGCCGCACGCGCGGCATCGGCGCCGACGTGATCGTCCGTCCGCCGGGGTCCACGCTCCTGACTCTGAGCGGCGCGCGATCTCCGAGAAGATCGTGGACTGGCTGGCGGCAACAGCCGCACGTCAAGCTGGCCGTGGGCGTCGTCAACCAACCTGTCCAGGGCATCACGCTGGGAGCGACCGGCATCGACCTGAAGCAATTCGACCGGATGAGCGGGGGCTTCACCTACCTTCACGGAGGTCCCGTTTCAAGGTCCGGACGACGTCATCATCGACCAGTTCTACGCGGACCAGCAACACGCGCATGTGGGGGACCGGATCAACATCCTGAACACCCCATGGCGCGTTTGCGGCATCATCGAAGGCGGCAAGCTGGCCCACATCGTGTTTCCGCTGGGCGTGCTGCAGGAGAAGACCAGCAACACCGGCAAGGTCAGCCAGATCTATCTCAAGCTCGACGACCCGGCCAACACCGCCGCCGTGGTTCAGGACCTGAAGGAGAAGTCTGCCGGATTACCCGATCTACTCCATGGAGGAGTTCACGTCCCTGTACAACGTGAACAACATTCCGGCCCTGAAGGAATTCATCATCGTCATCATGGCGATCGGGGTGATCATCGGATTCGCCGTGGTCTGCCTCTCGATGTACATGGCGGTGCTGCAGCGGACGCGCGAGATCGGCATCCTGAAATCGCTGGGCGCGTCGCAGGTCTTCATCCTGCGGATCATCCTGGCCGAGGCCGTGATCCTGGGGATCGGCGGCACCATTCTCGGAATTGTGATGAGCTTCGGCGCGTGCTGGCTCATCCGGACGCTTGAGCCGGCCTCCATCCCGATGGTGATCGTGCCTATCTGGTGGCCCATCGCCGGCGTGGTCACCCTGATCGGAGCCGCGTTCGGCGCGCTCTACCCCGGTATGAGCGCCGCCCGGCACGATACCATCGAGGCGCTGGCCTATGAATAGCGGCCCCATCATCGAAACCCGCGACCTGCGCAAGACCTACCAGGTGGGCAAGGTGGATGTGCCGGCGCTGCGCGGCGTGGATCTCACCGTGAAGCCGGGCGAGTTCCTGGCCATCGTGGGGCCCTCGGGCTCGGGGAAGTCCACGCTGTTTCACATCATCGGCGGCCTGACCCCGCCGACCTCGGGAGAGGTGCGCGTGGCCGGCCAGGACCTGGCGGCCATGACCGAGGCCGGCCGCACCCG
>CAWCWQ010000003.1:0-37243 GCA_963799145.1 uncultured Acidobacteriaceae bacterium
GGAACATCGGTTGGCGCGTGGACGCAATACGCCAGGCTGGTCCAACAGGCGGGCGCCGATGCGCTGGAGTTGAACATCTATTACATCCCCACCAACCTGACCCTGCCCGGCGGCGAGATCGAGCAGACCTATCTGGACATTCTCAAGGCGGTGAAGGCCGAGGTCACGATTCCGGTGGCGGTGAAGCTCAGCCCGTTCTTCACCAACTTTGCCAACATGGCCAAGCGGATGAACGACGCCGGCGCGGACGGGCTGGTGCTGTTCAACCGGTTTTACCAGCCGGACATTGATCTGGAAACGCTGGAAGTGAAACCCAACATCCTGTTGAGCACGCCCATGGCCATGCGCGTGCCGTTGCGCTGGATTGCCATCCTTTACGGACGCCTCACGGCCAATCTGGCGGCCACCAGCGGCATCCATCGCGCGACCGACGTTTTGAAAATGCTCATGGCCGGCGCGGACGTGACCATGCTCTGCTCCACGCTCATCCGGCACGGCGTCGGGCACATCAAAGTCATCGAAAAAGATCTCGTCGCCTGGATGGAGGAGCACGAATACGAATCCGTCACGCAGCTCAAGGGCAGCCTGAGCCAGAAAAACTGCCCCGCGCCCAGCGCCTTCGAGCGCGCCCAATACATGCGGGCCATTTCCACCTACTCCGTGTCGTAACCGGAGATTCGTCCGGCGGAAAACTGCGGGAATGCCGATTTCCAGATCGGCACGGCCCGACCGGCGCGGATTTAATTGCCGCACCGGTCGCGCCTTTGTTTGTTGTTGTCCGTTTTTACGGGAATCCACCTTTGCCTTGATTCGTCGGCACGGCAGGCGATTCGCCAAATCCGGGGGTGCGCCGCCGGAGGCATTGCCACCATTTAAGATTGCCACGCGGGGGACACGGTTTAGAGTGTTCAGCGTTCAAATGAAATTTTCATTGCCCATTTTCGGGCTGGCGTGGCTGACGTTTTTCAGCGCGTCGGCGCAGGTGACCGTGGACGTGGTGTTGGATCAGGAACAATTTCTGCCCAGCGAAACCCTGCCGGTGGCGGTGCGCATCACGAATCGTTCCGGCCAGCCGCTGCATCTGGGCGCGGACGCGAACTGGCTGACGTTTAATGTGGAATCCGTGGACGGTCTCGATGGTGGTCAAAAAAGCCGACGTGCCGGTGCTGGGTGAATTTGATCTGGGTTCGTCGCAGGTGGCCACCAAGCGCGTGGATTTGGCGCCGTATTTTGTGCTGACGCGGCAGGGCAGTTATCGCGTCACCGCCACGGTGCGCATCAAGGATTGGAACGCGGAAATTCCCAGCCCGCCCCAGGCCTTTGAAGTGATTGACGGCGCGAAATTGTGGTCGCAAGACGTTTGGCCTGCCCGTGCCCGCCGGGGTGACGAATCGCGCGCCGGAAGTCCGCAAATACACCCTGGAGGAGGCGAATTATCTGCGTTCGCAACTGCGGATGTATGTGCAGGTGAGCGACGAATCCGAAACGCACATTTTCAAGGTTCGCGCGATCGGCCCGATGGTTTCGTTCAGCCAGCCGGAGGCGCAACTGGACCGCCTCAGCAATTTGCACGTGCTTTATCAAAGCGGCGCGCGGACCTTCACTTACTCGGTGGTCAATCCCGACGGCGACATTGTGCGGCAGGAAATTTACGATTATTTCAACACGCGTCCGCGATTGCACACCGATGACGATGGCAACATCACGGTTTTGGGCGGCGTGCGCCGGGTGAAACCGGACGAGATGCCGGTGGTGAAACCGCCCGACGAAGCGCCCGCTCCCGCTCCCGCGAAGCCTTGAGCGCGCCGGTCATGGCAGTCAATTCTTCCTTCGACGTGACCTGCGCCTGCATTTGTTTGAGAATCATCGTGGCGCGGGTGATGGCGTTGTCCTGGGTTTCGCCGAGGAATGATTTCAACTGCACCCGCACCGCCGCCATCGGGTCGCCGTTGCGGTCGCGCAACGGCAGCGTGACCGCCACCGTGCCTTTGCCGCGCCCGAAATAAACCTTGCCGTCGGTGATGGCGGCTTTTTCGGCGTCCGTGCCGGGCTGGCCGATTTCCTTTTCATCCTTGCTGGCGGCAATCCGCGGCCGGCCCTTGTCGTCGAGCGTGTAAATGCGCAGCCCCAGGATGCGCGGCTGTTTTTTCAGAATGCTTTGCACGAGCGCCTGCGCCACCGGCACGCGCGGCGTGTAAGTGATGGTCGTGTCGCCGAAATAACTCACGGCGTCGGACTTCGTCCAAAAACCGATTTTGCCGGCGGCGAACGTGTTGTCATTCAGCGGCGGCATCACCAGCTTGCCGTCGAGCCAGCAGGTGATCTGGTTGCCCAGGCATTGCACGGCCAGCGTGTGCCAGACGCCGACGGAAATGTCCATTTGCGGGCCGATGGGGTTGGAGCGAACGCCGTCCACCACCTTGTAATAACGCACGTTGTGTCCCAGGGCGCTGGCGCGGATGACGTAAAAATTTGATGCGTTTTGGAAACGGAACACGACGCCCGCCATTTGCTCCGTCGATGCCGCTGACGATTTTGAACCGGGTCGTGAGTTTGAAATCCTTGAACGTCTCGCCGTCGTAAATCAGCATCGGGAAACCGCTCGTCGGTCGGGTCGGCGCTGGTTTGCGCGACCACGGCGCGGCGCGCTGAGGACGGGCGCCTGCGGTGAGAGCGGCGCGAGCAGCGGCGGCACTTCGTCCATGAGAATTTTCCATTCGCCGGGCCGGCCGCCGCCCGCCAGCGCGGCGTGGAAATTGGTCGGCGTCTGGCCGGCGGCAACGTCGCCGAAATCAATTTTGATTTCCGCGCCGGCGGCGGACAAGGCCAGCGCGAGCCAGAAACCGAAAAGAAATTTTCGCATTCCGCCCAGCGTAACAAAAAGAACTTCGACGACAAGGAGAGTGTTGGAGCTGGGAGCCGGTCGCGGCTGTGGACTGTTCCCGCCGGCGCGGCGCGGCGCTCCCAGTTTCAACAAATCCGCGGCAACTGCTCGCCGCTCGGCATGTCGAGAATCCGGCTCGCGCCAATCGCGCTTTTCAGCGTGACCAGCGGCGCGGAACTTTCGGCGACCTGGCCGATGACCGCCGACCCGGCCCCGACGGCGTGGCCGCGCATGATTTGCAGGGCGCGCTCCGCGTCCTTCGCCGCGATGAACGCGGCAAAACGTCCCTCGCACGCCACGTGCAGCGGATCGAGGCCGAGCATCTCGCACGCGGCGTGAACGTCTTCGCGCACCGGCACGGATTTTTCCTCGACTTCAATTTTAACCGCGGCAGCTTCGGCGATTTCGTTCAGCGCGCTGGCCAGGCCGCCGCGCGTCAGGTCGCGCAGACAGTGGATTTCAATCCCGGCTTTCAAGAGTTGCAGAACCAGATCCGCCACCGGCGCGGAGTCGCTTTCAATCTGGCTTTCAAACTGCCAGCCCTTCGCGCACGGCCATGATGGCCATGCCGTGCCGGCCCAAATCGCCGCTGACCAGCACGGCGTCGCCGGGCCGCACATTTTGCGGCGCGATGTTCTGTTCATGTTCGATGACGCCGATGCCGGCGGTGTTGATGAACAGGCCGTCGCCCTTGCCCTTGTCCACGACCTTGGTGTCGCCGGTGACGATTTGCACGCCGCAACGCCGGGCCGCGTCGCGCATCGAGCAGACGACCCGCCAGAGCGTTTCCATCGGCAGGCCTTCCTCGATGATGAACGCGCTGCTGAGGTAAAGCGGCCGCGCGCCGCTCATGGCCAGGTCGTTGACCGTGCCGTGAACGGCCATCGAGCCGATGTCGCCGCCGGGGAAAAAAATCGGGCGCACGACGTAGGAATCCGTCGTGAACGCCAGTCTGTCTGCCGGGCCATTCGAACACCGCCGAATCGTGCCGCGTGTCCAGCAGCGGGTTGCTGAAGGCCGACAGAAACATTTTCCGATGAGCTGGTGCATCAGCTTGCCGCCGCCGCCGTGCGCCATCAGCACGTGCGGATATTGCGAGATGGGAATCGGGCAGGCCGGAGTGAAATCCGGGTTGTTTAATCAATGTGCAAAAAATCTGATACAATCAACGCAAAGCCGACATCGAAGCTCGCGATGCACGATTCATTTCAAAATTTTGTCGATTTGGGTCTTGCTTCGTCATTGTTCATCATTGGGCTTCAGCCGGTTGCCGCCGGTAGCGGTAATACGCCGCGCACGCGCCTTCGCTTGAAACCATCGTCGCGCCGAACGGATGTTCCGGCGTGCAGCGCGTGCCGAAGGCTGCCTCCGGCATTGTGCACAGAACTGGTCACCAGCTTCCAAGCCTCGACTTGCTGCGGCGACCAAATCCCCGGAACATTCGCGTAGCCAACCCCCTGCGGCACAACCGGGATACCTTCGGAGATAATCAGGCCGGCACCGGCGCGCTGTGTGTAGTATTCGATCATGAGCTGCGTGGGAATGTGGTCAGGCGTGCCACGCAATCGAGTAAGGGGAGACATGATCACACGATTCGGCAGGGCGATGTCGCCGATTTGGATGGGGTCCGATAAAGAAGCCATGGTGTGAGTCCTCGATGATAAATGTCCTGTTGTTTCAGATGATCCAGAGGGGCGGAAGATGCGCACGGCTCTGAATTCAAGCTCAATGACCACCGGCCTTCAACCGGCAGTCGTTGAGATACTTTTCGGATCAGGCATTACACTCCCAGTTGGGGATACAAGCGCGCGCCAATCAAGACCAGAATGATCGTGGTGGTCACGATGACCGCATAGTCGAGACCCAGACCGAAGCTGCTCGCGCTGCCGGCCAGCATTGAGGTGCGCAGGGCATCGACGACGTAGGTCAACGGATTCAGATGAGAAATGACCTTGAGCCAGGCGGGCATGATCGTAGTGGGATAAATCGCGTTGCTGGCAAAGAACAACGGCATGGTGAGCACCTGACCGACGCCCATGAAGCGTTCGCGCGTCTTCACAATGCAGGCGATGACCAGCGAGAATGTCGAGAACAGAGTGGCCGCAAGAATAACGATAGCCAGTACGTTGACGAGCGCCAGCAGACTCCAATTCAGCTTGACTCCGAGCAGCAGCGAGAGCCCGTAAACGACGACAAGCTGCGAGAGTGTGCGGATACCTGCTGAGAAGCCTTTGCCAAGCACCAGAGCGGAGCGCGGCGTAGGACTGACGAGGAACTTCTGTACGATGCCGAGATCGCGCTCCCAGATGACGTTGATGCCGTAAAAGATGGCCACGAAAAGAACACTTTGCGCCAAGATGCCGGGAGCAATGAAGTCCAGATAGGGAATGTTGCCCGTGTGCATCATGCCGCTGCGTGCGAATACCTGCCCGAAGATGAGCAGCCAGAGTGCGGGCTGAAGGGCGCGAGTGATAAGTTCCGTGAAGTCGTGGCGCAGCTTGCGCAACTCAAACTCGGCAATCACAAACGTCTTGAAGACGAAGCTGGTTGAACGCGTTGATGAAGGTGCCGCTCATAGGTTGGGGCTAACCAAGCCGCTGCTCTGTGGTCCGTTCGGCTGATACGTCGCGGATGGAGCCGCCGGAATCGAGGGTGATGCCGGCATAATGCACAAAGACCTCATCCAGCGTGTGGATGCCGGCGCCCAGCGAGGCCTTCAGTTCCTTCAAGGTGCCAAGGGCAGCCAGTTTGCCCATGTGCATGATCGCGATGCGATCGCAATGGCTTTCGGCATCTTCCAGGTAATGTGTGGTCAAAAACAGCGTAGTGCCGTAGTTGGTTCGCAGATCGACAAGATGCTTCCAGACCGCGTCGCGCGCGATCGGGTCCAGCCCTACGGTCGGTTCGTCGAGGAATAGCACTCGTGGCCGATGGAGCGTGGCCTGGGCGATCTCCAGACGGCGAACCATGCCGCCGGAGTATTGGCCTACCAGGCGGCCAGCGTCGGCGGTCAGGCCCACGAACTCCAGTTGCGCGCCGATGCGCAACGCTTGTTCTTTATGCGGGATGTCATAGAGCTTGGCGAAGATGAGCAGGTTTTCGTAGCCGGTAAGCGAGCCGTCCACAGAGACCGCTTGCGGCACATAGCCGATGGCGCGGCGAACCTCCACCGGCTGGGCGGTGATGGAGAAGCCGCCCACACGCGCCTCGCCCGAGGATGGCGGCAAGAGCGTAGTGAGCATCTTGATGGTGGTGCTCTTGCCGGCCCCGTTGGAGCCAAGCAAGCCGAACACCTCGCCGGCATTTGCCGTCAGAGTTAGAGAGTCGACCGCCGTGAACGTACCGAAGCGGCGGGTAAGAGCTTCAATTTCAACTACCGGACTGATCACTGCAGAATCCTAGACAGCCCAAATGTGTGCGTACGGTTCACAATTGCACACCTTGTTCACTGGCTTGCGTTGAACCCGGAGATGATGTCGCAACCTGGGATCATGAGGCATTCAGCGGAGAGGGACAAGATGACTGGACCCTTTCGCGCGCGTCCGCTTTGTTGCATTGCCGCCCTCGCCTCACCATCCAGCTGATCGCTGTTCCGGCCGCAATGCCTGCCGCGAATGTCGCCACTACTGTTTCAATCGGATGCCGCTGGACACGCCTCCTGGTGTCATCAAGAAGCTCTGCGCCGGCATAGAAGCTTTGTTTTGTGGCGCGCCGCGCTGCTCCCACGCCATCCTCAATTGCTTCCGCAACAGCTGATGCCGCCCGAGAAGCCTTGTGCGCCGTATCGGCAATTTGTTCGCTTGTTTGTTCAAGAATTGACTGCTTCATGATCTCTTGACCTCTCCCGTCTCCGAGTTCGATGTTGAATTGCTTATTCTCCGATGGCCTTTTCCACCTTGCCGACGAAGCCCTGAACTTTGCCGGCGTTTTTTTCAGCTCTGCCATCAGCTTCCAGATTGGGGTTCGTGGTAAGCTCGCCGGCCTTTTGCCTGATTGCGCCTTTGACTTCGTGGAGCTTGCCTGTTGTCTTGTCGTCCGTGCTGAGTTTCATAGTGAAGTCCTCCTCTGTTCGGTGCTGGATCCCAATCGATACTTTCGATCGAGAGTTGCAACGTATCGAGTTGCCTGGCTCTCTGATTGCCAACGTGGAACTTATCTTATCCATAAACCCACGTTCAAAACGGTCAAAAACGACCATCCCGTCGATGCACCAAACCACGCTCCCATTCCTTGATTGTCCGCGGCATTCAACCGCCTGCCGTCATTCGTTTGCGATTTGCTCTCGAATGGTGCCAACAAGTCCGCGTTCACCTGCCTCTTGCTTTTCGAACACAGTCCGTGCGGCACGCCCGGATACAGGACCAATCGCCACCGTCCATGCCGCGTAATGATCGCTCTTCCCGTATTCCGGCAAACGTTATCGCATGTGGCTTATTTTTGCTCAGACGAGGATAATCCAAGTCGCTACGGTGGATGGCCTGGGGTGTTCGATGACGCCCCACAAGAGTGAGGAGATCTAATAGCCGGTCTTCAGGTTTGTTTAATTAGCCGCTGTAGCTGGATGTCTTATGATGGCAACCGCTCCAAAAGTGGCGGCTCAGGTTACTGTGGAAGTTGGAGTTGCGCCCGATTGCCATACGGGTACTATGACGCCGCTCCATATGACTTGGCCCCTGTAGCTATTACGGCCCGGAATGGTTTACGGGTGGTGTATTTCTTGGTACTGGCCCGTGGTTTCATGGCCCTGATAACTTCCGGGGCAATGTGGATAACCGTTTTCACCCCGAACACGGCTATACCGCCGCAAAGCCGCAGCGTGGCGAGAAACCCGAGCCGTCGAAGCGTCTGGATAAGATTCCCGACTTCAAAGAAAATGAAGTTCGGGACGGGCGCGGCCACGTAGGCGACGGCAAGAAACAAGAACAGCCATTTAGCGGACCCGGCGACCGTCAGAGGCAAATCTCCGCGCCGTCCAGAAATGAGCAAAAAAGACCATACAATTGCCCCGGATTTCGACGATTCTGCGAGAAGCACGTTGTGCAATTCGCTTGGGTACGGAGTCATGAATGTCTGTTACGGGAGGCAAGCCGCAGGTTCCACATATTTACGCCGATCACCAGTTGTCCCCGCCTGCCCCTTGGTATCGGAGGCGCTGGATTCTGTGGACGAGCGTGCTCCTGTTGCTGCTTCTGGCCGTGATCGGTATTCTGGTTGTCCACAATAACGACGCGAAAGCAGCGGCTGCGAAGCGCGCGCTGGCTGCGGTCAAGCCATCAGTCACCGCCACTGTCGCCACTGCCACAAAGGGTCAGCATCGGCATTTACCTGGATGCCATTGGCACGGTGACTCCGGTCTACACCGCCTCCATTACCGCGCAGGCCAGCGGAGTGTTGACCGCGGTGCATTACAGCGAGGGACAGTTCGTTCAGAAAGGGGATGCGCTGATCGACATCGATCCGCGGCCCTACCAGGCACAGTTGCTGCAAGCCGAGGGCGCGCTGGAGCGCGATACCAATGTTCTGGCGCAGGCGCAGATGGACCTGGATCGCTATCGCGCGGCGTGGGCGGGCAACGGGATCCACAAGCAACTGCTGGACGACCAGGAAAAGATTGTGCTGCAGGACAAGGGCACGGTGAAGAACGATCAAGGCACCGTGAATTACGACCAGGTCCAGCTCAGCTACTGCCACATTACCGCGCCGATTGCCGGCCGGGTCGGCCTTCGCCTGGTGGACCCCGGAAACGTGGTGCAGGCAGGCGGAGGCACAACGTGCTGGTGGTTATCACGCAGGTGCAGCCCACTACCGTGATCTTCACGATGGCGGAGGACAGTCTGGGGCAGGTGCAGGCGCGGATGCGGCAGATGCATACGCTGCCCGTCGAGGCGTGGGATCGCTCCCAGACCACCAAGATAGCATCGGGCAAGTTGCAAACCATCGACAACCAGATCGACACCACGACGGGAACGGTGAAGCTGCGCGCCCTCTTCGATAACAAGAATGGCGCTCTGTTCCCGAACCAGTTTGTGAATACAAGGTTGCTGGTGAATACGCTCGACGGGGTCACGCTGGTTCCCAGCGGCGCTGTTCAGCACAACGGCCAGGTGGCCTTTCTTTATGTGGTTGCGAACGGCAACGGCGAGCGTGCGCAACATCACGACGGGCGTTTCCGACGGCGGCATGACCGCGGTTAAGGGAATCAATCCGGGCGAGGTTGTGGCCACCAGCAGCTTTGACAAGTTGCAGGCCGGAAGCAAGGTCGTCGTGTCGAAGCAGGCGGCTCCGGCAAATCCCGCTGAGGGCAATACTCCGTGAATCCATCCAGGCCTTTCATCCAGCGTCCTGTCGCTACTTCGCTGCTGATGGCCGCAATCCTGCTGGTGGGTATCGTTGCGTATACCCAGTTGCCGGTCTCCGCCTTGCCGGAGGTCGATTATCCCACCATCCAGGTACTGACCTTCTATCCCGGCGCCAGCCCGGATGTGATGGCCACCACGGTGACCGCTCCGCTGGAACGGCAGTTCGGCCAACTGCAAGGGCTGAGCCAGATGACGTCGACCAGCTCCGGCGGATCGTCTGTGATTGTGCTGCAATTCGCTCTCAGCCTGAACATCGACATTGCCGAAGAGGAGGTTCAGTCCTCGATCAACGCCGCGCAGAGTTTTCTGCCCTCGAGCCTTCCCTCGCCGCCGGTTTATAGCAAGACCAATCCGGCGGATGCCCCTGTGCTGACGCTGGCCATCACATCCGACTCCATTCCGCTCTCGCAGGTCGAGGATCTGGTGGATACGCGCCTTGCGCCCAAGCTCTCGCAATTGAGCGGGGTGGGCCTGGTAAGCATCAGCGGTGGGCAAAAGCCGGCCGTGCGCATTCAGGCCAATCCAACCGCACTGTCGTCTTACGGACTCAACCTTGAAGACCTGCGCACGGCGCTTGCGCAGACCAGCGTCAATGCCGCCAAGGGCAACTTCGACGGGCCTCATCAGGATTACCAGATCAATGCCAACGATCAGTTGGTGACCAGCGACGACTATCGCAAGGTCGTGGTTGCCTACCGCAACGGCGCGCCCATCATGCTAAGCAATGTTGCGCAGGTGGTGGACGGCATCGAGAACAACAAGCAGGCTGCGTGGATGAACGAGACACCGGCGGTCATCGTCAATATTCAAAGGCAGCCCGGCGCCAACACCATCAGCGTGGTGAAGGCCATCAAGGCGATCCTGCCCCAGCTTGAGGTAAACCTCCCGGCATCCATCAAGGTTACTCCGCTCACCGATCTCACCACGGCTATCAACGCCTCCGTCTCCGACGTCGAGTTCGAGTTGATGCTCACGGTTGCTCTGGTTGTCATGGTCATCTTTCTCTTTCTGCGCAACATTTACGCCACCATCATCCCCAGCATTGCCGTGCCGGTCTCATTGGTGGGCACCTTCGGCGCCATGTATGCGCTTGGCTATAGCCTGGACAATCTTTCGCTGATGGCGCTCACCATCTCCACCGGCTTTGTGGTGGATGACGCGATCGTGATGATCGAGAACATCACGCGCTATCTCGAGGCCGGGGACACGCCCATGCAGGCGGCCATGAAGGGCGCGGAGCAGATCGGCTTTACCATCATCTCTCTTACCGTCTCGCTGATCGCGGTGCTGATTCCACTGCTCTTCATGGGCGATGTTGTTGGCCGTCTGTTTCGCGAATTCGCGGTTACCCTGGCCGTCACCATCATCCTCTCGGCCGTCGTGTCGTTGACGCTCACGCCCATGATGTGCTCGCGCATTCTGCGCCGGACTCCCAAGGAAGAACAAGGCCGCTTTTACAGGGCTTCCGAGCGTGTCTTCGAACGCGTCATCGCATTTTACGGCCGCACGCTCAAGTTCGTTCTGGGTTACCAGACCATCACATTGCTCATAGCTGCCGCCACCCTGGTGCTCACCGTCGTTCTCTACATCGTTATTCCCAAAGGGTTCTTTCCCGTACAGGACACAGGCGAGATTCAGGGCATCTCGCAGGCGCCGGCGACCATCTCCTTTGCGGCCATGGAGCAGAAGCAGCAGCAACTGGCAGCCGTCGTCCTTCAAGACCCAGCGGTCGAGAGCTTGTCCTCGTTTATCGGCACGGATGGGACCAATACCACGCTGAACAGCGGACGAATGTCTATCAACCTGAAGCCGATCGGCGTGCGCAAACTGAGCGCCTCCGACGTGATTCGCCGGCTGCAAACGAGCCTCAAGCCGGTCGAGGGTATCGAGCTCTTTATGGAACCGGTGCAGGATATTACCGTGGACGACCGTGTCAGTCGAACCCAGTATCAATACACGCTGGAGGATCCCGACCCGAACGAGCTGAATCTGTGGACCGGCAAGCTTGTGGACAAGATGAAGAAGCTGCCGCAACTGGCGGATGTGGCGACGGACCAGCAGACCGGAGGCCTGGCAGTATCGCTGATCATCGATCGCGTCACCGCATCGCGGCTCGGCATTGCGCCTTCCACCATCGACAGCACCCTCTATGATGCCTATGGACAGCGTCAGATCAGCACCATGTACACGCAGTTGAATCAGTACCACGTGATTCTTGAAACCGCTCCAAGCGATCAGCAAGGCCCCAACAAGCTCCAGGACCTGTATATCCAGACCAACACCTCCGCGGGGGGCAGCGGTCCTGGAGCTTCCTCTTCCTTTGCATCGTCGGGATCTTCGTCCGCCGGTTCGAATGCGACAACGACCAAAGTAGCTTACACTCCCTCGTCGGCAGCATTGAGTGCGCCTTCGAATGCCATTCGATCCGGCGTGGGCGCGAGCGGCGCCTTTTCAACAGCCGATGCAGCCGCAACAACAGCGGCTTCCAATGCCGTACCGCTCAGTGCGTTCACTCACATCGAGAAAGTCGCAGAGCCGCTCTCCATCAATCACCAGGGGCAGTTCCCGGCAGTGACCGTTTCGTTCAATCTTGCTCCAGGCGCCGCGCTGGGAGGCGCAATCACGGCCATCGAAAAGGCGCAAAAGGATCTGAATATGCCGGCCAGCGTCCAGTATGGTTTCCAGGGGACCGCGGCTTCATTCGAGGGTTCGCTCTCCAATGAGGGCCTGCTGATTCTGGCGGCGCTGGCAGCGGTCTATATTGTGCTCGGCGTCCTGTACGAGAGCTTCATTCACCCCATCACGATTCTTTCCACGCTGCCGTCCGCTGGCGTGGGCGCGCTTCTGGCTCTCATCCTCTTCAAGCAGGACCTCAGCGTCGTCGCCATCATCGGCATCATCCTTTTGATCGGCATTGTCAAGAAGAACGGAATCATGATGGTTGACTTTGCCATGGAGGGAGAACGAGAGCACGGCAAGAGCGCAACGGACGCTATTTACGACGCTTGCCTGCTCCGCTTCCGCCCCATCATGATGACCACCATGGCAGCGCTGCTGGCGGGCCTTCCGCTGGCTCTGGGTCAAGGAATGGGTTCGGAGTTGCGGCGTCCCCTGGGCATTGCCATGGTTGGCGGTCTGCTGCTTAGCCAGGTGCTAACGCTATATACAACCCCTGTCATTTACATCTTTTTCGATCGCATCGGCCATAGCTTCAGCACGCGCGCCCAAGAAAGTCGGAGCAGGCGATGAACGGCTCCCGGCGGAGGGAACATGAATATCTCCGCCCCCTTCATCCGCCGGCCCGTAGCTACGACCTTGCTGACGGCGGGCATCATCCTCGTGGGGGCCATCGCCTTCAATGTTCTGCCTGTTTCTCCTTTGCCGCAAGTGGATTTCCCGACGATCTCGGTTTCCGCCGGCTTGCCCGGCGCAAGCCCCGAGATTACGGCCTCCTCGATCGCAACTCCGTTGGAGCGCCAGTTCAGCCACATCGCCGGCGTAACCGAGATGACCTCATCGAGTTCGCTGGGAAGCACCTCGATCACGCTGCAGTTCGACCTGAGCCGCGACATCGACGGCGCTGCGCGAGACGTGGAGGCGGCCATCAACGCGGCGCGCAGTTACCTGCCGGCAAACCTGCCCGCCAACCCGACTTATCGCAAAGTAAATCCCGCGGATGCGCCGATTCTGATTTTGGGCCTCACCTCGGATAAGTACGACAAGCCAACGCTCTATGACGAGGCGTCGTCGGTCATAGCGCAGAAGCTTTCGCAGATCTCGGGTGTCGGGCAGGTGACGGTCAATGGAGGCTCCGGTCCTTCGGTGCGCGTGGAAGTGAATCCTACATTACTCAATAGCCACGGGCTCACAATTCAGAATGTTCAGTCCACACTGAGCCAGCAGAATGCGCATGAGCCCGCCGGCCAACTCTCAGACGGGACCACGACCGCGGACATCGTTACCAACGACCAGATTCGTCACGCAGACCAATATAAGACGCTCATTGTCGGCTACAGCAAAGGAGCCGCAATCAGGCTGTCGGACGTGGCCGATGTTTCGGAAGGGCAGTCGAACATCCGCAACGCAGGATATCTGAATGGCGTGCCCTCCATAACGGTATTGATTTTTCGCCAGCCGGGCGCGAATATCATCGATACCGTCAACCGCGTGATCGCACAATTGCCGTCGATTGAAGCGTCCATTCCGCAAGGCATCAAGGTCACAAAGGTCGTTGACCGCACGACGACCATCCGCGCCTCGGTCAGCGATGTGGAGCGCACTCTCCTTCTCTCGGTCGTCTTGGTGATCCTTGTCGTCTTCATCTTCCTGCGCGACTGGCGAGCCACGCTGATTCCCACCGTTGCGGTTCCCGCATCGCTGATTGCCACCTTTGCCGTCATGTACCTGTTCGGCTTCAGTATCGACAATCTCTCGCTGATGGCATTGACGATCTCCACGGGTTTCGTCGTCGATGACGCCATTGTGGTGATGGAGAACATCTCCCGTCTCCGTGAAGGCGGAATGCCGCCCATGAAGGCCGCGTTTCAAGGTTCCAGCGAGATCGGATTTACCATCTTGTCGATCAGCATGTCGCTGATTGCGGTGTTCATTCCCATCCTGCTCATGGCCGGCATCGTCGGCAGGCTGTTTCGCGAGTTTGCGATTACGCTCTCGACGGCCATCCTTGTTTCCATGTTGATCTCCCTGACCACCACGCCCATGATGTGCGCCTATCTGCTCAAGGATGAAAGAACGATCAAGCACGGCAGCGCTTATCGAGTAACCGAGCGTGGATTTACATGGATGCTCTCCACTTATTCTCGCTCTCTCACTTGGGTGCTGAAACACCCCTGGCCGATATTCGCTCTCCTGGTCCTCACAGTTGCGTTGAACTTCTATCTTATTGACATCATCCCGAAAGGATTCTTTCCGCAGCAGGACACCGGAGTCATCACAGGCAGCGCTCGCGGCCCGCAGGATGCATCGTTTCCGGTTATGGACAACTCGATCCTGCAAATCGAGAAGGTCATCCAGGCTGACCCGGCAGTCGCCAATGTCATTGTCCATGCGGGCTCCGGAAACACCGGCAATATCAATATCGCGCTGAAGCCGCTGAATGTGCGGAAAATCTCCGCTGCGGATGTTATCAACCGCTTGCGGCCGAAGTTGAATCGGCTTCCGGTGGCTTCGGCCTTCCTTCAGGCCGCGCAGGACTTGCGCATCGGAGGGCGGTCAAGCAATGCCATGTACCAATACACAATTCAGTCGGACAACGTGTCGGATCTGTCGCACTGGGGGCCCGTTCTGCTGACCGGGATGCAAAAGATTCCTGGATTTCAGGACGTAAGCAGCGATGCGCAGAATAGCGGCCTGGAAGAGCTGCTCAATTACGATCGCCCCACGGCGGCAAGGCTTGGCATTACGCCGTCGTCTTTAGACAGCGCCCTCTCCGGCGCCTTTGGGCAGTCGCAAGTATCCCTTATCTATACGCAGTTGAATCAGTATTACGTGGTGTTAGAGGTAGCGCCGCCCTACTGGCAGAGTCCCGACGGGCTAAAGAACATCTACCTCAATACCGCGGGCCGCGGTATCGTTCCGCTCTCGGCGGTCAGCTCGGCACATGCGAGCACGACGCCGCTGGTCATCAATCACACCAGTTCCTTTCCATCCGTCACCGTGTCGTTCAACCTGGCGTCAAACATGTCGTTGAGCGACGCCACGCGCTTGGTTGCCCAGATGCAGGAAAAGCTGAATATGCCGCAAACCGTCCGCGGCTTCTTTGCCGGAACGGCGGCGGCTTATCAAACCTCGCTGAACAGTGAGCTTCCTCTTGTCTTTACCGCATTGCTCGCTGTCTATATTGTTCTCGGCATCTTGTACGAGAGCCTGGTGCATCCGCTCACCATCATCTCCACGGTCTTTTCGGCCAGCGCCGGCGCCATGCTTGCGCTCATGCTCTTCAAGATCGACCTCAATGTGATCTCGATCATCGGCATCGTCCTGCTGATCGGCATTGTGAAGAAGAACGCGATCATGATGATTGACTTTGCCCTGGTCGCGGAGCGCGAGCACGGCAAGACCACAACCGAAGCCATCTTTGAAGCCTGCCAGCTTCGCTTCCGTCCCATTCTGATGACAACCATGGCCGCCTTGTTTGGCGCGATGCCGCTGGCCTTCGGAACCGGCACAGGCTCCGAACTCAGGCGCCCCCTTGGCATCACGATCGTCGGTGGACTGATCGTCAGCCAGATGCTGACTCTGTACACTACGCCCGTTGTTTATATTCTCTTCGATTGGGCGCGCCTGTGGTTCCGTGGCAAACGACCGGCGACTCTCCAACCCGGAACCGCGGAGGCCTCCTAGCAATGAGTCCTTATGGAGTGTTCATTATGAAGAAGTCGATTGTGCAATTCCAGCAAGTGCCCACAGCTTTGCATGCTCTGCATATCTCGGTGCTCTGCGCGCTGCTGGCTGGATGCAACGTTGGGCCAAAGTATGTTCCGCCCGCGATGACGGCGCCGGCGGCCTTCAAGGAGTCTCCTACGCAGTTCAAGGAAGTCGGATGGATGGACTGCCGCGCAGCCTCAGGACGCGGCTCTGCGCGGCAAGTGGTGGGAGATCTACAATGAGCCGGAATTGAATGCGCTTGAAGATCAGCTCAATATCGACAACCAGAATATCCGTCAGGCTTTTCGAGAACTTCATGGAAGCGCGAGCCTTGGTGCGCGAGGCGCGCTCGCAGTACTTTCCCACGGTGAGCGTTGGCGGCTCCTACACACGATCGCGGACATCGTCCAACGTTGGATCGGCGGCCAGCACCGGCGCAACAGGCGGCAAACAGTCTCAGGTGTTTTCACTTCCGGCCGATGTTTCATGGGAACCAGATCTCTGGGACAAAGTCCGCAACACAGTGCGCGCCAGCCAATATACCGCCCAATTGACCGCGGCCGATCTTGAGAATGAACGGCTGACAGAACAAGCCAGTCTTGCTCGAATACTTCTTTGAGATTCGCGGCCAGGACACGCTGCAAACAATCCTCAATGACACCGTGGAAGCCGACAAGAAGGCACTCGAAGTTGTGCGGGCTGCTTATGACACCGGGGTTGGCGACCAGATCTCCGTCGTCGAGGCGCAGACAACTCTGGAGAGCGCGCAGTCGGGGGCAATCAACCTCGGGATTGCGCGGGCGCAGTATGAGCATGCGATTGCCACACTCATCGGCAAGCCGGCATCGACGTTCTCCGTCCCGATCGAACCCCGGACGAGCGTTCCTCCTGTTGTTCCTGTCGGCCTGCCGTCGCAACTGCTCGAACGGCGCCCCGATGTTGCTGCGGCTGAGCGAAACATGGCCGCCGCCAATGCGCAGATCGGTGTCGCTCGTGCCGCCTTCTATCCCGCTCTGACGCTCTCCGCTACCGGAGGCGTGGAGAGTTCAGCCATCAAGAACCTTCTGGAATGGCCCAGCCGCTTCTGGTCTGTCGGCCCATCCATCTCCGAAACCGTCTATGATGGAGGACTGCGCCGTGCCACTGTAAATCAGTACATCGCAACTTACAATGCGAACGTCGCCGCGTATCGCCAGTCCGTGCTTACAGCCTTCCAGCAGGTGGAAGATTCACTTGCAGAGGTCCGCATTCTGTCGCAGCAGATCCGGCGGCAACAGGAGGCCGTCGACTCCTCTCAAACCTTTCTAAAGCTCGAGTCGGGGCGCTACGAGACCGGCATCGATCCTTACATCGACGTGGTCGTAGCGCAAACCACGCTGCTCGCCAATCGGCAGGCTCTGACAGCTCTCGATACTCAGCAGATGACGGCGTCGGTTCAACTGATTGAAGCTCTTGGCGGAGGTTGGGAGCGATCACAATTGCCTACGCCTCTCCAGATCACGGAGAAGCCTTCAAAGGCAGAGACCGCGATTCAGCATTAGATCGCGAAGGGCTCTGTTCCGTCGGCGATAGGAGCACCATGTTCCGCGATTCTTCGTGGACACTCAGGCGATATGGAGACGTGCAAAGACGGGAATCTTCGCCACATCCAGGACCAAGCCGAATGCGATCGCAGCGGCAAACTCGCAAGCGATGACCGCGATGGGCAATGGCGCCATGGCGATTCCCAATGTCGCCAGCGTTGAAATGATGAGAACGTCTGCAACAGAAGATAGTACAAGCCAAACGCTGGGGCGCAATCCCCAGAGGCGTTCGCGCCCGCGAATCACGTACATTGTAACTTGGCTGCCAAACACAATTGCGACCACGGAGAGAGTTCGGAGTGCTTCTATTCCAAGATGCAACTCGAGCTTGCCGACTGCGAGAATGGCCGTGGAGAATGCAAGGAAGCAGATTCCCAGGATGACGCCAGCGGCCGTAATTCTGCCGATGTCCCACGAGTTAGGAGTCTTCGACGGCCGCACCCTGTCCGTGGTCAATGACATCGCGAGGAAGTCTCCGGTGATCATCACAATGACCATCAGCATGGGAGTCAGCACAGCGTGCCCGGTCATGACTAGCCCGGTTGCCAGGAGAAGAACCTGGAATATCTTCTTTTGGACGGAGTTCAGCGTGTAGGTGAGGATGCGCTGAAATGTAATCCTGCCCTCTCTTACTGCGGCCACAATGCCGCCCAGGCCGGCCTCGGTCAACACGACGCCTGCAGCCGATTTTGCCACATCGGTCGCGGTCGAAACGGCAATCCCTATCTGCGCTTGGCGAAGCGCGGGTGCGTCATTGGCTCCGTCGCCGCACATTCCTACTGTATGCCCGCTCTTCTGGAAAGCCTTGACGAGGTCATACTTGCCTTCCGGAAGAATGCCCGCGAAGACCGCAAAGTCCTCCGGGTTGATAACTTCTGGAAGTTTTCCGGGCGGGCAAACTGCGCCGTTCAATCCAACCGCATGAGCGACGATTGCCGCTGTTACCGGTGCATCTCCCGTCACCATGACAGTGCGTACGCCGAGGGTGTGCAACTCCGAGATAAGTGAGATCGAGTCTGTCCTCGGCGGGTCGCCGAGAGCGATCAAGCCGATAACTTGCATGGGTTCCTTGGAACCCTCTGCTACTGCCAGAACCCTGAATCCCTGTTTCTCCAGTTCGTCGGCGATCGCAGCCGCGGCGGGCGACGGAGCCGTGAGGGTTACGACCGCGGTGAACGCGCCCTTGACGATCCGTACTGCGCTGCCCTTCTCATCTGTCGCTGTGGCCTCTGAGGTTTTCTTGACCGGGTCGAACGGCACAAACGCGGCCAGCTTCGGAAGCAGCGATGCGGGCTTGTGCGAAGCGGCAGCGCGTATCGCCTCATCCACAGGATCCTGACCGCCTTCAGAGCTTGCCAGAGCTGCCATGCCAAGAACGCGGGCTTCGTCGAAGCCGGGCATGGGGCGAACGCTGGTTACTGAAAGCGCGTTGCGGGTGAGAGTTCCCGTTTTGTCCGAGCACAGAACATCGATCGATGCAGCTTCATCCACGGCGGCGAGCCGTGTGGGCAACACGCCCAGCTTCGCCAGAGCACGAGCTCCGACTGCCGCGGCAAGCGTGAATGTTGCGGGCAATGCCACAGGGATAGCCGCCAAAATCGACGTAAGCAGCAAGGGAACGATCTCACTCCATGGCATGGCGTGGGTATAGGCATATGCGCCCATCGCAAGGATTACAACACTATTGAAAATCGCCAGGTTGCGAACGATCCTGAGCACTGCCTTCTGCTGCGTGCTCACCACGTGCGCCGTGCGGACGAGTTCCGCAGTGCGGCCGAATTTTGTGCGAGCGCCCGTGGCCGTTACCGCTGCCGTTGCCTCGCCACGCCGCACCAGCGCCCCTGCAAAGGTATCCGCACCTGGACCGGCTTCGATGGGCAGGGATTCGCCTGTAAGCATCGACTGATCGAGTTCGACCGAACCGCCGGTCAGATGCACATCGGCGGCGACCACGCCGCCAAGCGACAGCTTCACCAGGTCGCCACACACCAATTCGGTCGCCGGCACGGTCTTCCACGCGCCATCGCGCTGGACAGATGCGTTGAGGGCGAGACGCGACTTAAGGGCCGCCAGGGTGGCCTGAGCGCGGCCCTCCTGAAAGTAGGCAAGCGCAGCATTGAAAACCAGCAAGGCCGCGATGACAGCAGCCTCGTAATACTTATGCAGCGCGACCTCAAGCACAATCGATGCTTCAAGCAACCAGGGAACAGGCGCCCAGAACTTGGCCAACGCATTGCGCAGCGGATGCGCCGACGTGTCCGGCATGGCATTGGGGCCGTCCTTTTCAAGGCGGGCGCACGCCTCATCGCTCGTCAGCCCTTTTGAGGCGATGTCGTGAGCCGGTCTTGCGTCCGGGCTCGGCGATGCGGGCACGGCGACACTCTGCGTGCTCATCATTGGCGACCTATGCCGCTGTTTCCGCTACCACCAGTCCGTGGGGCGCTCCAACACGCTCTTCTCTTCGCTCTCAGGCTTGGCTGAGCGAAGTAGCAAGAGCGGGCACCGCACCAGCTTGACGACCTTCTCGGCGATCGAGCCGAAGACCAGCGGATGCCAGCCGGAGATGCCGTGCGTGGAGATCACGAGCATATCGATATGCTCGCGATCAATTACCTCCATGATATTTCCCGCTATGTCATTGCCGACTTCGACGCTGGATGTCGACTTCACTCCTCTGGCCGCAAGAACCGCATGACACTTAGCCAGATTTCGCTCTGCAAAAGCTCGCGCCTGCTGAATGAACTCGGCCTCGGGAACGAAATCGGGAAGAGTCGTGGTAGGAAACATGGGGATTACGTTGACGAGGTAAAGTTCGGCGTGAAAGTGCGCCGCTAGATCGGCCGCCATCTCCAAAGCCGCCTGGGATGAGGGGCTGAAGTCGATGGGCAACAAAATCTTAGTGGGAATGGAAGGGAAAGCACGAACGTCAGGCATGACTCTCTCCTCGCCGAATTATGAGATCGGCTGGAGTCCCATTCTCATCTAACTGTGTAAGCAAAAGCTGTGCTCTATTGGACAACTTCCGCGCAGCCAGAAAATTGTGACGGTGTTGGGTGCGCGCGCCGCAGGCAGCGGGCTGCAACAAGACAACTGACTTCGGCTGAGAGCAAATGTGACCATTCATTGAGCTTCCCGTTCTGGCATGATCTCAGTGGACCTGGCCAATCGCCAAGATGTGTCATTGAAAGTGACCTCTGTGTTTGGAAGTGGCTATGCCTGATGGAGGAGAGCTCTTGAAGCCATCATTCGAGAAATGGGAGAAGTGGGATTCGCAGCCTCTGTGTGTCCGCCATAGGGATCTGGCGCGCAGACAAGGAAGGTGGCCGTTCTCGAAGTCTCATGGCATAAAGATCGGCACGGCGATACTTCAGCTGTTGGCGACTGCCGCTCTCGCAGCTCTCCCAGTGCTGGCAAGATCGCAAGCGCAGTCCTTTTCGGGAGCCCCCTCCGGCACTGCGGCAGGCGTGACCTCGGGACAATTGGATCCGATGACATACGAGCGGCCGGCCCAGAGAACCATGGCCAACAACTACCTCTTCGATGCGTTCGGTCCGTATCCCGTCGCAGGAGCCGCGTTCGCGGCCGGCATCAACCAGATCGGCAATTCGCCTCCGGAGTGGAATCAAGGCGTCAAGGGCTACTCCAGGCGACTCGGGTCCGACTTTGGGATCGCCGCCGTTGGAACCACGACGCGCTATGGGCTGGCGGAAGCACTCAGGGAAGATACGTTGTACTACCGCTGCGATTGCAGGGGAATTCTCCCGCGGCTACGCCATGCTGTTTTGTCTACTCTGACGGCGCGGCGCGGCGCGGACGGCCATCTCGTCTTCTCGGTCCCCGCGCTGGTCGCGCCCTATGCTGGCTCAATGACCGCTGTTTATGGCTGGTACCCCAACCGCTACGGCGCCAAGGATGCACTTCGCATAGGCAACTACAGCATGCTGGCCTACATGGGAGGAAACATCAGCCTGGAGTTTCTCTATAGCGGACCGCACTCCATGCTTGCTCGCATGCACTTGAACAATGCGCACGGCTCACCGGATCCTGGTCCGAATCATTGAGCGACCGTGGATTTACTGCTGTCGCAGGCGTCAACCTGCCGCTATCGGAGCGGCGGAGCAGACCGCTGCCCTCCGTTGTCAGTTCCTTCACGGAATTGGTCAACGGATTCTTCGAGTGGTTCGGAAGCCTGGGCATTTTTTCCTGGCAAGTGCTCAAGGCGACTGTTACGCCCCCGTACGAATGGCGAGAGCTGATTCGACAGCTAGACGAAGTCGGATCGAAGTCTCTGCCGCTGGTCGCGATGGCAGGCGCGGCAGTTGGCGTCATCATCTCGCTCGAGGCACGCTACAGCCTAAGTCGATTCGGCGCAAAGTCGATGTTTCCCGCCACACTCGTGTACTCGGTTATCCAGGTGATGGGTCCGATCATCACGGGCCTGGTGGTGAGCGGCCGCGTGGGCGCCGGCATTGGCGCGGAACTGGCGTCGATGAAAGTGACGGAACAGATCGACGCCATCGAAGCATCGGCCATCAACCCTTACAGGCTTCTTGCTGCTACGCGAATTCTGGCCTGCATTCTGATGCTGCCACTCTTGACCCTTGCCACCGATGCTTGCGCCTTGATGACAGGCTGGTTTGCACAGACACTCGTAGAGCCGCTTTCGTTTCATCAGTTCATTTCAAGCGGCTTCAGTGGCGCCACCTTCAACGCATTTCTACCGCAAACCTTCAAAACCGCAATGTATGGCCTGATCATCGGACTTATAGCCTGCTTTGAGGGGATGCGCACGCGCGGAGGAGCCGAGGGAGTGGGCCGGGCCGCCACAAACTCCGTGGTGCTGGGCTCGCTCTTTCTCATTCTGGCCGATGTCGTGCTGGTGAAATTCATCCTCGTCTTCTTTCCTTAACCGCGGATCGAACACTCGAAAGACAAATATGGCCACAGCCTATGACATTCCGGCGAAACAAGTGGAACCTGAGCAAGACGGGAATGCGCTCCGTTGTTGCTGTCGAAGACTTACGCAAGAGTTTTGGCAGCCACAAGGTTCTGAATGGGATTAGTTTGAGCGTGAGCCGGGGAGAAACCCTGGCCGTGCTGGGACGCAGCGGCACCGGCAAGAGCGTATTGCTGAGGCTCATCATCGGCCTCGAAACGCCGGACTCGGGATCGGTTTGCATCCATGGCCAGAACATCGCCGGGCTGGCTCTCGATCGCATGGGCGAAATCCGAAAGAAGATGGGCTTTCTGTTTCAGCATGCGGCGCTCTACGATTCGCTAACCGTTGGCGAAAACGTGGCGTTCCCGCTTGTACACCATCGGAGAGAGATGTCCAGGTCCGAGCGTGGCGATCGCGTGAAGCAGTTGCTGGCCGAGGTGGGCATGGAAGGCGGCCTCGATAAGATGCCTTCCGATATCTCAGGCGGAATGCAGAAGCGCGTTGGGCTGGCACGCGCGCTGGCGCTGGAGCCGGAGATTCTGCTTCTCGACGAGCCTACTGCCGGACTTGATCCCATCAGTTCGGGCGAGATCGACGATCTGATTCTCAAGCTGCAACGCGAGCGTCAGATGGCGTCCATCGTAGTGACTCACGATCTGCACAGCGCTAGGACGATCGCCAACCGTCTGGCCTTGTTGGATCAGGGCAACGTGGTAATTGAAGGCAGGTTTGAGGATCTTCAGCAAAGCGACATCGGGTTTGTGAAGGAATTCTTGAAGCAGTCGTAGGAGGGTATATGTCGAGAGTGGCGCGGCTTGGGGCATTCATCTTTGTGACACTGGCAATTCTGGCCGCCGGGGTCTTTGTTATCGGAAGCAAAGAGTATCTTTTTCGCTCCACATATCAACTAAAGGCGCAGTTCGACAATGTAGCGGGCCTCGCAGCCGGCGCCGACGTACAGGTAGGCGGAGTTCACAGCGGAACGGTGCATAGCATTACCTTGCCCCACAAGCCCGGTGAGCAGGTTACGGTTCTCATGGATCTCGACAAATCGACACGCGAGATTATCAAGCATGACTCAGTTGCCACCATTGAAACCGCCGGTATGCTGGGCAACCAGTATGTGGCGATTTCGTTTGGATCAGCCGGGCAAGCCGAGGTCAAGGATGGCGAGATCATCGAGAGCGAACCGCCGCTGCTGATGGCGGATATGCTCAAGAAGGCTAACGGCATTCTGGATAGCAGCCAGCAGGCTGTACAGAACACAACCGAGGCGACAGAGCATTTGAAGTCGATAACCGCCAAGATCGATACCGGCCAGGGAACCGTGGGTGCGCTGGTGAACGACAAGCAGCTCTATGGCAACCTGGAACAGACTACAACTACCCTGCACGACACGATGCTCCAGGCGCAGACCGGGGTGACGGACTTTCAGGAAAACATGGAGGCTCTGAAACATAACTTCATGTTGAGCGGGTATTTCAAGAAGCGCGGATACGATGACTCCGCCGGTCTGGCGGCGAATAGGATTAGCGGGCTCCCGCAGGGCACTCCTCTCAAGGCATTTACCTATCCGGCCAGCCAACTCTTCGATACTCGCGATTCGGCGAAACTGAAGAACCAGAAGTCTCTCAATGCGGGCGGCGAGTTCCTGGCAGCAGAATCGGTTCGGATTTGCGGTAGTCGTGGTCTCCACCGGCATGGAAGGCGACACCCAGAAAGACATGGTGCTCACCGAAGCCAGGGCCATGGTTGTGCGCGAGTACCTGGTCGAAAACTTCGGATTTGACGACAGCCAGCTCAAGACGCTGGGAATGGGTAAGCAGACAGGCGCGAACCTGGACGCGGATTGGGGTTCGATTCAGATTCTCATCTTCCCGGCGGGAACCGAAATGCCGGTTGAGAAACTGCCCACGGCGGGAAGCGCATCCATGACGGAAATCGGGGGACCGGTTCAGGTGACTGCCGCGGCTGCTCCTCAACCATAGTGGTTATCAACCATGGAATTTGGAGAAGAGATGACCGGAAGCAAACACAACCGCGAAGGAAACAGCAGCGAGATGGGTGAGCCCGATCCTGGCCCTTACTGGCGGCGAATGCATCGCGACTGGCGCTTTTGGGTAGGTGCAGTCTTCATGTTTGCCGCGCTGGCCATCTATGTGATGAGTGGCGACTTGGCGTGGGTTCCGCGCCTGCAATCCCATCAGTCGTCGCCGCCGAGTGCCGCGAATTGAAGGAGCCGTTCCATCTCCTAAATCAACGATTTGGCGCCAGCAAGCCTCTGGCGCAGATGCCGCGGAGGCCGATGGCGGCGCCGAGCAAGAGCCGACTGCCGATCACAAGCGCTCTGTGACGAACAATGGGCTCGGGGCGCGGTAGGCAAAGGCGACGGATGGGTACTTACCTGAATGGCCGGAGAGCGTGTCTCGATATGGCGAACAAGTAAACCTTAAAAGATCGCAACGCAGTAAAGGCGCGAGATTTGCGACGGTGCGACGGCGCACAATGCCGATGACTCACAAAAGGACTCGCGAACTTTAAGGGTGACCGGACAGTGAAGAAGCTGATTGTTTTCGATCTTGACGGAACGCTCGCCGCAAGTAAATCGCCGCTCGACGCCGATATGTCGTCACTACTGCATGACCTGCTCGGCGTGGTGAAGGTGGCAGTAATCTCCGGAGGCGCCTGGCTGCAGTTTGAGAGGCAGGTTCTCTCAAATCTTCCACAGGACGACCGTTTGACAAGGTTATCGATTCTTCCCACCTGTGGAACGGAGTTCTTCCAATACACAGGGGTGTGGAAGAAACTCTATTCAGAGGATTTTACAGCGGATGAAAAGGAGAAGATCGTTAGTTCCCTGAAAAAGGCGGTTGAAATGGCAGGCTTCCATGCCGAAAAGATTTGGGGAGAGGCGATTGAAGACCGTGGAAGCCAGGTAACATACTCCGCGCTGGGCCAGCAGGCTCCCTTGAAGGAGAAAGAGAAATGGGACCCGGACTTTGCCAAGCGCAAAAAGATCAAGGGAATCCTCGACACGCTCATTTCCGGATTCTCAGTCCGTCTCGGCGGGGCGACATCGATCGATGTCACCAAGCCTGGAATTGACAAAGCTTACGGGATCGGAAAGCTGCGAGACTTTCTTGGCATTTCATTGAGGGAGATGATTTTCATAGGCGATGCCTTGTTTGTGGGAGGAAACGACTACCCGGCCAAACAGGCG
Organism: uncultured Acidobacteriaceae bacterium; assembly: GCA_963799145.1. Lineage (GTDB taxonomy): Bacteria > Acidobacteriota > Terriglobia > Terriglobales > Acidobacteriaceae > Telmatobacter. Next base: position 25,373 of record CAWCWQ010000003.1, read on the forward strand.
GGTGTTGTTTCAATTCCAGTTCGAGGCCCCAATGAGACCAAGCTGGTCATCGAAGCGATCATCGCTTGTTTGGGCGGCGATGAACCAGAGCGGCTCTTTCAGGCGCCAGGCGCGAACTCTTGAAGCGTTCAGGTAAGCGAATTCAAAATGAATCGCTGGGGATGCCGATACAATCGCAATCGTAAAGCACCGAAAGGGTCGAAGGCGTGCTGAATCAGGCCGCCATTCGCGGTCCCGGCGGTGATCTATACCTCTGCGAACAGCCGTCCCACAATCCTCTCACATGTTCATTGTTGCTCAGTTATTTGCTCACATCTCTGGAAAGATGAATGAGAAGAGGAGTGACTGGCCTCCCATTCGCCGCAATTCCGGGCTAATCCAGATCATCCGGCATCTGCCCTCATAGTCGCCCGAATTGCGGCAAAACAGCTTTCAGGCCGGATATAGGCTGAATCCAGGCAAATCTCACAATACTCAACGAAGCTGAGCCGATCGAATGTCCCTGTGAGATCCAACCAGCTTTATCACCTCGATCGGAGAGCATCAAATGCCGCTTGTCACTGTCGTTATCACTCTAGTCGTAGTCGGTATTCTGCTATGGCTGGTGAATCGCTTCATTCCCATGCAGGGCCAGATCAAGGGCATCCTGAATGCGGTTGTGGTGATTGTCGTGGTTATTTGGATCCTGAAGGTATTCAACCTGCTAGGGTACATTACCCAATTCCGGGTCGGCCATTGACAGCACAAATCGCCGAGCGTGCAACGGATGTACCCGCCAACGAGCCGCAAGTTCAACGCATTATGGCAGAGCACTGCCTGTAGGAGGAATCTTGAAGCGCATGCTTTTGTTCGCAATGGGAAGTGTCCTCAGCTTGAGCGCATTTGCGCAAGCTAACTCGCAAGCGACGATGGTCCTCGAATCCTCGGGCCATGGGTCCACTTATCGCGTGATCGTGGTCAGCCGTTCGGTTCAGGCGGTCAACTATCGGCATCGCAGCGGAGCCTCGGATGTTGACTTTGCCGGCACGGCGCTGCTGCCCTCAGCTGATGGGAAAGCCAAGGTGCGGAGCAAGCGCGGCACCATGGAAGTCGAGGCGGAGTTCGGGAACTTGCAAAGCCCAACAACCTTTGGCCCCGAGTATCTCACTTATGTCATGTGGGCCATTTCACCCGAGGGCCGGGCAGTGAATCTTGGAGAAGTGCTGGTCGGTGACAATTACCGAAGCAAGCTAACTGCAACCACAGACTTGCAGGCATTCGCTCTGATCGTTACCGCGGAGCCATACTATGCCGTCCGGCAGCCCAGCAACGTCGTCGTGCTCGAGAATGTTGTCCGCGCAGACACCAAGGGAACCAGCGAAGATGTGAATGCGAAGTACGAACTGATGGAGCGTGGGGGCTACATTCCCACTGGCTACAAATTCGATCCCGTGGTTCTGAACGCCGATCTGCCTTTGGAATTCTACGAAGCGCGGAATGCTCTGCGCATCGCTCAATCCGAGGGAGCGGAACAATATGCCGGCGCGAGCTACCAGCACGCTGTACAGTTGATGAATACTGCCGATGCGGAAGCGATTAGCAAACACGTCGACAGGAAGCCGCTGATTGCCGTCGCCCGGGAGGCGGTGCAGACTGCGGAGGATGCGCGCGAAATTGCGGTCAAAAAGATCGACGAAGAGCGCCGCGCGAACGATCTTCAGGCGTCGAGCGACGCTCAGGCAAGATCGCGGGCTCAAGCGGCCGACGCTCTGCGTCTGAAGGAGCAGGCTCAAAACGATGCCGCAAAGGCGCAAGCCGTTGCATCCAAGGCCCAGGCCGACGCAGCGAAAGCACAGGCAGACATGGCTGCGAATCAAACAGCATCGGCGGCCGCGATCTCCGCTGCCCAGGCAGATGCGGAGCAGGCTCGCATAGCCGCGCAGACGGCTCAGACGAACGAGCACCAGGCCGACAGAGACAAGGCCGCAATGCGCGCGCAATTGTCCGAACAGTTGAACAAAATCCTTGAAACCCGCGATAGCGCCCGGGGATTGATTGTCAGCATGTCCGATGTCCTGTTCGACACGGGAAAGTATTCGCTGAAGCCAGGAGCGCGGGAGAAACTGGCCAAGGTTGCCGGGATTCTTATTGCCTACCCTGGACTCAACATCGAAGTTGGCGGCTACACCGACAACGTCGGCGGCGATACGATGAATCAAACGCTGTCTGAGAATCGGGCCGGCGCCGTGCGCGATTATCTTGTGGAGCAGGGCGTAACGACAAACTCCGTGAGCGCCAAGGGCTACGGCAATACGCTTCCGGTGGCCTCCAATGACAACGCGGCAGGCAGGCAGGAGAACCGCAGAGTGGAACTGGTTGTTTCCGGCGACGCAATTGGCAGCCCCTCGAATGCGACAACGGGAAGCCTGTACTAGAAAGGCCCCTTAACCGCCGCGGCCTCGAAGAGAGGCCGCGGCGCAGTTTCGGCGATGCCGCATTCCAGCATGAATTCGAGGAGTGAAGATGCTTGGGACTATATTGATCGTAATTCTTGTCTTGGCGCTACTGGGAGCCTTGCCTCGGTGGCCGCACAGCAGAAGTTGGGGATATTACCCGAGCGGAGGACTGGGACTGGTCCTCCTGATTGTTGTCATTCTCCTGGTTCTCGGCCTGATTTAAGCGCGAAGGAGGACATAGTGTCGCTCTTTGATCCGATGCAACCCGCGAAGACTCCCGCAGATCCGGTTCCAGAAGCCGGCTGGCTCGGCGCCATGAAAGCGTGCAGACTGCCTTTGCCAACTCGCATAGCGTTCATCGGCAACTACCTGCCGCGTGAGTGCGGCATTGCTACTTTCACGACCGACCTCTGCACTGCGCTCGCGACCGAGTACGGCGAGGGACGCCTGTTCGCGATTCCCGTCAACGATCTCGATTCGAGCTACGACTATCCGGAACAAGTGCGCCTGGAGATTGCACAGGAAGATCTTTCATCCTACGAGCGCGCCGCCGATTTTCTCAACTTCAATGGCAACGATCTTGTCTGCCTGCAACATGAATATGGCATCTACGGCGGCAGCGCAGGCCGCCACATACTGGCTTTGCTGCGCAAGTTGAAGATGCCTCTCGTGACTACGCTGCATACGGTTCTGCGCGAGCCGGACATAGATCAAAGAATTGTGCTCGAAGAGATAGCACAGCTCTCCGATCGCCTGGTTGCGATGAGCGAACTGGCGGCACAACTGCTACGTGAAGTTTACGGGGTTCCGAACACGAAGATCGATATTATTCCGCACGGCGTGCCCGATTTCCAGTTCATGGACCCCAATTACTTCAAAGACCGCTTCGGAGCCGAAGGCAAGTCTGTGCTATTGACGTTCGGCTTGCTATCGCCGAACAAGGGAATTGAAAACGTAATTAAGGCGCTGCCGGCGATTCTGGCAAAGCATCCGAACACGGTATATATCGTCTCCGGAGTAACCCATCCGCATATTCGCCGGCGCGAGGGCGAGCGCTACCGTGAGGAACTGCTGGCTCTGGCAGTGCGGCTCGGGGTTTCATCGAATCTGATTCTCGTCAATCGATTTGTAAGCGCCGAGGAACTAGTTGAGCACGTGGGTGCGGCGGATATCTACATCACGCCTTACCGGCAAGAGGCGCAGATCGTCTCCGGAACGCTCGCAATTGCGCTTGGCGCGGGAAAGGCGATTATCTCAACGCCTTATTGGCACGCGAAAGAGCTGCTGGCGGATAAGCGGGGCGTGATCGTGCCCTTCGAGAATCCCGATGCTGTTGCAGAGGCAGTGCTCCGGCTCCTGGATAACGATGGAGAACGGCACGCCATGCGGAAACGGGCCTACCTCCATTCGCGCGAGACAATATGGTCCAAGACGGCGCGAAAGTATATGGCGAGTTTCCAGCGTGCGCGATTCGAGCGCACCTTGCAGCCCCGGGCAGCTCAAAAGGAGGATATTGCTGCGAATGCCGGCAATTACCTGCCGGCTTTGAATACGGATCACATGTTAAGACTGACAGACGACACCGGAATCTTGCAGCACACCATCTTCTCGGTGCCTAACACGCGCGAGGGCTATACAACCGACGACAATGCGCGCGCGCTCACTGTGTCAGTTCTTCTGGATGAAATCCCCGAGTATGCGAGCCGGCGCGAATATCCAAATCTTTCCCATCGCTACCTTTCCTTTCTATGGCTTGCGTTTCATTCCGACTCCGGAAGGTTCAGAAACTTCCTCAGTTACAACCGCAAATGGCTTGAAGACGTCGGGTCGGATGACAGCCATGGCCGCGCGTTGTGGTCCCTGGGAAACGTGTTAGGTCATTCTAGAAATGCGGGATTGAGAGGAGCGGCGGGGAGACTCTTCGAAGCCGCAGTCCCTGCAACGCTCACGTTCACCAGTCCGCGCGCCTGGGCGTTTTGCATCCTGGGCATGCAAGCCTATCTCGACTGGTTCCCTGGCGACAGAAATGTCCAGGGCGCTCGTAATACACTTGCCAATCGGCTTCTCGATATCTATGAGCGCAGCCACTCCGCAACATGGCGATGGTTCGAGAAGAGCCTTTCCTACTCGAATGCGAGACTGTCACAGGCACTTATCCTAGCGGGATGGCGGAGCGACAACCAGCGAATGATCGAAGCCGGAATGGATTCTCTTAAGTGGCTTGTTGCCGAGCAGCACCGCGACAATAAGGAGATCTTCGTGCCGATCGGATCCAACGGGTTCTTTATTGAAGGAAACGAGAAGGCGCGGTTCGATCAGCAGCCGGTTGAGGCTTGCGCCACCGTCTCCGCCTGCCTTGAGGTATACCGGCTGACGGAAGAAAGCCAGTGGCTTGAGGAAGCTCGCAGGGTCTTTGGCTGGTTCCTCGGCAAGAACGATTTGCAAGTTCCCCTGTACGATGTGCTTACAGGCGGGTGCCGGGACGGCCTTCATCCTGACCGAGTCAACGAAAACCAAGGCGCTGAATCCACGCTCTCGTTCCTCATGGCCCTGCTCGAAATGCAGGCCGCCAAAGTTGCATGCGTCAACGAACTGCATCATGGAATGGGTATATCACTTTGAATTCCATCAATTCTACCGCAGCGGCGGCGGCCGCCGCTCAGACACAACGAAAGCCAGGGGCATGCCTGGATCGTCCACTGTTCACTCGCCATCCAGGCAACCCACTCCTCAGCCGTGAAAACTGGCCCTATCCCATCAATAGCGTTCTGAACGCGGGGGTCGTACAGTTACCGGACGGAGATACCTTGCTCTTATGCCGCGTTGAAGACAGAAGCGGTCTATCGCATCTGTGCGCGGCGCGTTCCGCCAATGGCATCGACAATTGGCGCGTCGACTCCCAAGCCAACTTTGATGGCGAATCCAAATGAGTACCCGGAAGAGATTTGGGGCATCGAGGATCCGCGCATTACCTACGTCCCGGAACTCGAGCAATATGCTATAGCATACACTTCCTTCGCGCGAGGAGGCCCCGGAGTCTCGCTGGCGCTGACGAAGGACTTCCGGAGCTTTGAACGATTCGGCGTAATCATGTCTCCGGAGGACAAGGATGCTGCGTTGCTGCCGCGGAGGATCGGCGGCCGCTGGGCGCTCATCCATCGCCCAATGACGGCTCTGGGCGCTCACATGTGGATCTCCTATTCGCCTGACCTGCGGCATTGGGGAAGCCACAAGATTATTCTCGAAGCGCGGCGTGGTGGATGGTGGGATGCAAACAAGATCGGGCTTTGTTCGCCGCCGATAGAAACGGCCAAGGGTTGGCTGATGATCTATCACGGCGTGCGGCAAACTGCATCGGGGAGCATTTATCGGCTTGGCCTCGCGCTCTTCGATTTGGAGAAGCCGGAGGTTTGTCTGCAACGGGGAAATTCATGGATTTTCGGTCCGGAGGCTCTCTATGAACGGAACGGCGATGTGAACGATGTTGTCTTTCCTTGCGGGCAAACCATCGGAACCGACGGAGATGCAATCAACTTGTACTACGGTGCAGCCGATTCCTGCATCGCTCTGGCCACGGGCAGCATCCGCAGTCTTCTTTCCTGGCTGGACTCGAATGGAAGTCAAGCGGAGCGCCGCGCATTTTAGCGAATGCCGCGATAAGTCTGGAAGGGGTAGGCACATGAGTAGTTCAGGCCGGAATTGGCCCGATTGGCTGCCGCATCCGCTTTGGATTCGCCGCGTGTGTCCCCGGTGCGAATCCGTAAGGTTCAAGCCGGCGGAGTTGCGTTCTTTTGATGGTCTGCTGGCTATGTTTGCATTGCGTCCCGTTCGCTGCATGTTTTGTTGGCGCCGGTACTACTGGCTCACTCTGCGCGGCGCGAGTGCGGGGTAGGCTCTCGATCGTTTGAAGGGTTTCGGAATTGCAGCATTCAAGCGCGAGTGCAAGGTCGGATTTGTATGAGCGTGTATCTCGGACAAGCAGCTCAATTGCCAACGCCGCTCATTAGCCATCCGTTGATGCCGCACTGGCTTACCCATTTGGGAGCATTGGGACTCTTCTCAGTTGCAGTGTTCGATTCCTCAGTCATACCTCTGACTCTGCCAGGCAGCACTGACCTGCTCTTGCTGTGGCTGGTGGCAAACAGCGGAGATCCATGGCTGTTTGCCGTGAGCGCCATTGCCGGTAGCCTTCTAGGGGGATACACCACCTGGAACATCGGAAGGAGAGGCGGCGAAGCGGCGCTGCGTCACTACGTGCCCGCACGCCTCCTTAAGCGTATCGTCGTTTGGGTCGAGCATCACCCAATCCTCGCTGTCTTTCTTCCCGCCTTGCTTCCACCGCCCATTCCACTGTTGCCGTTCGCGCTAGCTTCAGGCGCGCTGGGCGTCTCGCGCAACCGCTTTCTGGTCGTGTATGGCGCGGCGCGCACCATGCGTTACTCTTTCGTTGCATGGCTCGGTGCTATCTATGGCCGCCATGTGGTCCGGTTGCTTTCAGGAGCGCTCCAGAGATGGTCGGCTCCGCTGCTTTGGATCTTCGGTGGACTGCTGGTAGGCAGCCTTGGCTTCGGAGTGTGGAAAGTCAGAAGCCTGCGCGAGTTCGACGCTCAAAGGAAGCTCGCGTTGCATGTCAAGGCAACTTGTGTCGATTGAACAGGGGCTGCTGTTTCGTGCTCTGTCTCTATACAACAAACATCGCGACGCCCGCTGCGAACATCGCTATTGTTGTGATCGCGACGACAACCCATCCCAGGCGGGAGCTCGGTTGCCCCTGCATCAGCTTCTTGTCCGCAGCGACGATCAGAATTGCGACGAGAAGGAAAGGCGCCAGCAACCCGTTGATGACCGCTGTCCAATAAAGCGCCTTTACCGGGTTGATTCCAATGAAGTCCAACCCGACTCCCACAGCGGTTGAGACAAGAATCAGAGCGTAGAACCAACGCGCCTGTCTCATTTTCCTGTTTAATCCCTGGCGCCAGCCAAGAGTTTCAGCGAATGCGTATGCCGCCGATCCCGCCAAAGTAGGGATAGCGAGAAAGCCTACGCCGACAATCCCCAGGGTGAACAAGGTTGCAGCAAAGTTGCCGGCGAGAGGCCGCAGAGCTTCCGCAGCCTGGCGAGAGGTTTCAATCTTTGTAATGCCGTGCCGGTTTAGGGTGATGGCAGTGGTGAGAATGATAAAGAACATGACCATGTTCGAGAAAAACGCACCAACTCCCACATCGATGTTTCTCAGATCGAGCTCACGGGGTGTGGCTCCTCTGCGCAAAGCAAGCGTGTTTTGGCCTGCGGACTTCTCCTCTTCAACCTCTTCGCTAGCTTGCCAGAAAAACAGGTACGGGCTGATCGTGGTGCCCAAAATCGCAACCAGCGTCGCCCATTCGTCTCTGCTATGCGGCACTGATGGAACGAGTGTAGCGCGCACCACCTGGCCCCAATCGGCTCCCACCACAAACGCAGTAATCGGGTATGCGAAGAGCACAAGGACCAGCCACTTGAGGACGTTCGCAATCTGCTGATATTGGAGCCGGACCGTCGCCCACGAAATAAGAAGAGCGAACACTACTACGAACCAATGGGAATTGATTCCCGAAAGCATTGCGGCCGCATCCGCCATGCCGGCCAGGTCCGCGCCAATATTAATCGTGTTCGCTGCCAGAAGGGCGGCAACGAATGCAAGCAGAAGCCACCGTGGAAATCGTTGCTTGAAGTTTCCAGCCAGGCCTTGTCCCGTCACCTTGCCGATACGGGCACACATCATTTGAACCGCGGCCATCAGCGGCCAGGTGATGAATGCGGTCCAAAGGAGTTTGGTTCCTAGTTGCGCGCCGGCAACGGAATACGTGGCGATGCCAGAAGGATCATCGTCGGCAGCGCCGGTGATGACGCCGGGGCCGATCGATTTCAGGAGCGACCGAATCCATCGAGATGGAGACGCCGTGGCTGCCGGTCTCCGTCCATATCTGTTAGAGTTATTGCGCGGCAAGAGTCCTACTTACACTTTCTGCAATCGGCATCCGCCGTTGAATCCTTCAAGCCCAATTTCACGTGAGCATCGAGGTGTACCTCGGTATTTTCAATGGTATCGTGGACCGCGTCCTTTGCCTTGCCCCAGGCATTTTCGACTTTGCCCTTCACCTGCTGAACCATGCCTTCAACCTGCAGATTGGTATTGCCTGTCAAGCCGCCCGCCCTGCGCTTGGCGCTTCCCGCAACTTCGTCAACCATGCCCTTCACTCGATCCCTATTCATACTCTCACCTCCGGGGATTCAACGCTTGCAGATTGATTTGAAGCGCCGGCATACCACTCAGGCGCCTGAACCAAAAGGAAAGCCACAGGGTGACGATCGAACTACAGTGGCGCCGCTCCACCTGAGGTAGAGGATCGGCGCCATGAACTCCCTCGCGAACGGTCCGGCCGTCCGCAGGGGGTCTAGCGGTTAGTGCTTTTCTCCGCCGCCGTGGTTATCACCGTCCGCGTGGCCGCGCCCATCGCGCGATTCATTTCCCTTGAACTGCTTGGGCGCTCTTGCACGTCCTTTGGCGCGCTCGCCGTTGTTGGGCACGTGACCAGCGTAGCCATGCTGTGGATCGAAGCTGTTGTCTACATGGCCGCGGAAGTCGTTCGAGCCGTGGAACCATGGTCCAACGCCGATGAAGGTACGGCCATGGAACCATTCCGGGCCGTAGTAGCCATAAGGGGCACAGCTATAAGGCGTGTAGTCATAGTAGCCGTACGGACATGCCGGGGCGACTCCGATGTTGATGCTGATCTGAGCCCCTGCTTTGGGAGTGCCTGCCAGCATGAAGATTGCAGCCGCAGCTGCGAACGCAAGTAACGTAATCCTATTCATGAATTCTCCTCGCAATCGTGGGGCCGTTGTCTTCCCTCCCCAGCATAATTGAGAGTAGCGGTTCGAATTACGTTTATCTGAGCTATTGAGACCACCACCGGCGTTGAAAATGCCTGCCTTTGCTCCCTTCCGAACTTATCCAGTCTTACGCCGGGAGGCGCTGAGCCGGGAGTCTTCAAGTGCGGGCTGCATTGCGAAGTTTGAGGGTATCCGTCCGACCAAACCATGTAGACAGTTTGCGGGTCAGCTCGGTTGGCCGCAGATAAAAGATGCGACCCGCTTCGACACCAGCATTGCATCGTGTTCGGAGGGGTGTTCCTGCCAGTTTTGGAGCTTCCCCCGGAGTTGATAATCTGCGGCTTTTGCTTTTGGTTCATTTGTATGTTGTACGAAGTGTTGCAACTCGTGAGAAAACGTAATGATGAGGCATTTCTCTGGTTAACAAGCACTTCCATGCACGTAGATCAGCTTCTGGAAGAGAATCTTCCCGGAGGCACCGCGAAGAAAGGTTTTGACATCGGAAGGTAAAGGGGGATCGCATATTGCCAAGGCCAATCCGACGTTGGATACCAATTTGCCTCGGTTCGCCACACCTAACTTCGCGTTCTTCTGTCTCTCGAAGTCTATATCGCCAATAGCTTCCTCATCGACAAAGCAGAGCAGGCTATAGTCAGAAAGCTGGACAGTGCCCAGTTCTCTGCTGGAATCAGGATCGCTTGTTGGCCAGGCGGAGGTTGGATAGTTCGGTGGCCATCTCGATCCAGCGGTCCATGAGCGTCTTCATGACCTCGTAGTTCTTCAGTTCCCGGCGGACGGTGTTGAGGTCTTCCTTGCGCACGAACTTCGAGCTGCTCTTTCCCTTGCGCGTAAAACTTATCTGATAATAGGGGCCGTGCTTCTCAGGCGGCGTGGCCTTGCACCGGCATCCGGGGGTGCCGCAGACGTTGTACTGGGTCGAGAGACTGCCTGGACGCAGCTCGCCGAGCGCGGCCAGTTGCCCCTTGACCCTCTCGATTTGCCGGAGCAAGAGCTTTTCCCTGGAGATTGTCATTGATTAAAAGCATAACGCCAAGGATGCCGATTTGCGAGTCGTGTGACCGATAGCACTGTACGGCTATCGGCTATCGTGCTTGCATCGATATTATGCCCCTCTGGATCGCCTGGTTCGATGCCGTGCGCGCTCTGCGTCCGGCCTGCAGAAGATTCCTTACCTTCCTCTGGACGATTCTGGTCCTGGTCGGCCTCTCGTGCCGCCCGGAGCGGGCCGGCGTCACCAGCCTGGTTCGCCTCTTCGGCTTCGGCAACCGAGGCTATCGGCGCTTCCTGCACCTGTTTCATAGCCGCGCCCTGGATCTTGACGCGCTCACCGCCTGCTGGGCGCGGCTGTGTTTGCGACTCTTCCAGCCCGTCGCCGCGGGTGAGCGGCTGGTTTGCCTGGCCGATGGCATCAAGGCTCCCAAAGAAGGCCGCAAGATGCCCGCCGTCAAGCTGCTCCATCAGCAGTCGGCGAGTAACTCAAAGCCGGACTACATCATGGGCCATAGCTTTCAGGCCGTCAGTTTACTGGTCCAGGGGCCTGGCGACGTCGCCGCCGTGCCGCTGGTCTCGCGCATTCACGAGGGGTTGATCTGGTCCAACCGGGACACGCGCACCCTGCTCGATAAGTTGGCCTTGCTGCTGTTTTCTCTGGCTGGCATCGTCGATCGCAAACTGCTGCTGGTCGCCGATGCCTACTACGCCTCGGGAAAGATGATCACGAAGTTACTCGGCCAGGGACATCAACTCGTCACCCGCGCCAAGTCGAACGCAGTGGCCTACTGGCCTGCGCAGGCGCCCGCGCGCCGTCGCCGCGGACGGCCAAGGCTCTACGGCGAAAAAGTGAAGCTCAAGGATCTGGCCCGCGACGAGAGCCGGTTTATCTGCGCTCCAAGCCCCGTCTACGGCGAGCAGAATGTTACGCTGCGCTATCGCGCCATCGATCTCAGGTGGCGGCCGGCGGGACGGCTGGTGCGCTTCGTCATAGTTTGTCATCCGATGCGCGGCACGATCTTCCTGCTGGCCACCGATCTGACTCTGGAGCCGCTTGAGATCGTCCTGCTCTATGGCTACCGCTTCAAAATCGAGCTAGGCTTCCGGCAAGCCGTGCATGTAGTAGGAAGTTACGCATACCACTTTTGGATGGCCGACATGAAACCGCGCCGCCGCGGACAGGGCGACCAGTATCTGCACCGAGAAAGCCAAACTTACCGCGACGCCGTCTGCCGCAAGATGAATGCATTTCACTTGCATGTGCAGTTGGGCTGCGTCGCGCAGGGGCTACTTCAGCACCTGGCATTGAATCACATGGCCGAGGTCTGGCGCCTTTTCCGCAGTTGGTTGCGCACCATGAATCCCGCGATGCCACCCTCGGAACTGGTCGTGGCCTGCGCGCTGCGCGCGACACTGCCGGAATTTCTCCAGGCTGCGGCGCTCCCGCACAAACTGAGAATTATTCTCCGCCGCTACACGGAGCACAACAACGCCTCGCAATCCAACAACTGCGCCGCGGAGATCGCCGCATGAAACAGAGGGAACTTAGCAC
>CAWCWQ010000004.1:0-5891 GCA_963799145.1 uncultured Acidobacteriaceae bacterium
TCGACGTCCACCTTGGGCGGGCAAACGCGGGGATCAACCATGACTGGGCCTCCTTCCCTCGAAGAGGCCGTCGGTGGTCTGGCACAGCAACGTGCGGAGCTGGTCCCGCAACGGCTCGGTCAAGTGGGTGTAGATCTCCGTCGATCGCAGGCTCGAATGTCCGAGCAAGATCTGGATGATCCGGATGTCCACGCCTCGCTGGAGCATGTGTGTGGCAAAGCTGTGACGTAGCGAGTGGGGCTTGAAATTGGCGTTGAAGCCACAGGCGTCGCGAGCCTTGATGAATGCGGCCCGTGCTGTGGCGTCAGGGAGGTGGGTTGTCAGTCGCCGGCTGGGAAAGAGCCACCGCCGGCTACGGTGAGTCTTCCAGACTTCGCGGAGCATCTGAAGGATCGATTGGGTCAGCGGGAGAATACGCTCCTTGTTTCCCTTGCCGATGACCCGCAGCACCATCTGCTTCGAGTCGACCGCGGAGACCGGTAGCGTGACGGCCTCGGTGATCCGCAAGCCGTACGCATAGATGAGCGTGAAACAGCCGCGAAAGACGGGCTTTTCCAGGGTGGCGATCAGGCGGCGGCAGTCCTCGTCACTGCGCACGTCGGGCAGCCGTTTCTGGCGGGGTTTGCGGACTTTTTTTTCGTGAACAGAGGCCAGTCGTAGCCCAGCGTCTGGACGTAGAAGAACTTGAGGCCGGCAAACATGGGGTCGAACGTTCCCCTGGCCACGCCCAGATCATCGCGGACGTAGAGGATATAGTCCTCGACCTTCCGCTCGCTGAGTTGATCGGGCGAGATCATGTAGTAGGCGGCCAGTTGGCGGACGCCCCGTAGGTACTGGCGTCGCGTTCCTTCGACCAGTCCGGCGAGATGCATATCCTGGGTCATGCGGTTGCTGAGCTCTGACATCGTGATACCCTTTCCACGTGGGAGACAGAGAATTCCAGCCACGATGGCCGGAAATCCCAAGGGTATCAGACCAGAACCATCGGACGCTCAACCTCCTCCCATACCGCGTAACCACCCAGACCGCTCCCCCCATCCCGCGGCGAAGCCGCGACGGAAATCCGATCGCGCGGGAGTACCGAACATGTGCTGGACATGCGGATCTCCAGTTTCGTGATGGTGGAAAACGTCAGGCGGGAAATGTGATTGCCTACTAGAGTTTACGTCCAGGCCTGGACTTGCCTTCGGAGCCGCGCGCGAATCTGGCCACAACAGCATATGCCAGAACGGCTTAAAAGTTCTGCTACGCGCAACGGTACGCCCTCGAGAACGAGACTCCTCGGCCATCTCCAGCGGAGTCGCGGCGCTCGAAAGAGCGTAGAGCATGCCTTTTGCCGATACCCGGTGGCGGAATCGCCTTGCCAATCGTGATCAGACAGGGGGCACGATAGAAGCGACGGGATTGGATGTGACCACCCACTCTCCGGTACCAAGGAAATGTGGTTGGCACCTTTCGTCGCACCAACCGCACTCACCGCTTCCCATATCGCCCGTCGCATGCCGACGCTCCCCCCATCCCGCGGCGAACCGCTTCGTCCAAGAGGCTTTTCGCATCGGCGTTCCGATGCGAAAAGCCTTGTCTATTCGCCCTTTAGGGGGCCTTGGTGAAAAACTCGGCCTGGTTCAAAGGTGGGTAACAGATTAGTGATCGGGCTGGGGTTTTCTAAAATGCCTGCTTCCTCCATGTTGGCGCGGGGCTCTCAATCCCACGACTAACAGGGAGAAAACAGGCATGGACTGCCAAGCTACTTCTTGCCTCGTCTTCACGCAATCGGAACTCCTTCCCACGGCCACCCACGTCACCTGGCCGGCTCAAGGCCTCGGGCCGGCCCAGCGGCAGGGCTTGGCCGTCCAGGTCCTCGCCGGCACCCTTCCGGTCGCCGAATTGGCCCGGCAACACGGCGTCAGCCGCAAGTTCCTCTACCACCAGGCCGACACCGCCTCACTCGCCTTGGCACGCGCCTTCGAGCCCGCCCCAGAGGACTCCGACGTCCTGTTCTCCTTGCCGGTGACCAAGGCTTGGTTGCGTCAGCTGGTCCTGTCCTTGGTCCTGATCTGCCACAGCCCTTACCGCGGTGTCGTCGAACTGCTCCGCGACCTCTTCGACTGGCCGCTCTCACTGGGCTCGGTCCACAATATCGTCCACTCCGCCGTCGGGTCGGCACGCGCCATCAGCCGGCGTCGCGACCTCTCCGGCGTCCGCATCGGGGCCCATGACGAAATCTTTCAGGCCGGTCTCCCGGTGCTCGTCGGCGTCGATACAGCCTCCACCTATTGCTACCTGCTCAGCCCGGAAGACCATCGCGACGCCGAAACCTGGGGCGTGCGGCTGCTGGAGTTGGTCGATCAGGGCTTCGCTCCCCAGGCCACCGTCGCCGACGCTGGCCGCGGCCTCCGCGCCGGCCAAGCCCTGGCATTGCCCGAGGTCCCCTGTCGAGGCGATGTCTTCCACATCCTCCGCGACTTGGAGGAGGTCGCCGGCTATCTGGAGGGCCGCGCCTATGAGGCGGTCGCGACCGTCTACCGTCGTCGACGGCAGCTTGAGGGTGCCCAGCGGCATGACGGGCGGGCGCGAGCCAAGTCGATCGCCAGCGCCGCTGCACTGCTGCGGCGGGCGGTGGCCGCCAGCGACGTCGCGGTGAACCTGTCCGACGACGTCTCGCTGCTGATCGGCTGGCTCCGCCACGACGTCCTGGCCGTCGCTGGGCCGTGCCTCGCCGACCGTCGCTCGCTGTACGATTTCGTGCTGGCCGAATTGAAGGGGCGAGCGCCGCTGTGCCCCCACCGGCTGGGGCCGATCTGCCGCCAGCTGGAGAACCAGCGGGACGACCTGCTGGCGTTCGCTGCGGTGCTCGATGAGGAGCTGGAGCGGCTGGGGCAGGAATTTGGGGTGCCCGCGGAGTGGCTCCGGCAACTGCTCCGCATCCAGGCGCGCGACGACCGCGACCCGTGACGCTGGTCCGAGGAGTCGGCTCTCCGCGCGGCTCCGAGGCCGGTTCCATGAGGTCCAGGCCGCCGTGGCGGCAGTGGTGCGGGGGACGGTCCGGGCCAGCTCGCTGGCGGAGAACCTGAACAGTCGGCTCCGGGGCTATTTCTTCCTCCGACGGCACCTGGGCGCGGACTACCTGGCGCTGCTGCAATTCTTCCTGAACCATCGCCAGCTGGAGCGGAGCGATCATCCCGAGCGGGCGGGCAAGACGCCGGCCGAACTGCTGACCGGCGAATCTCACCCGCACTGGCTGGAGATGCTCGGCTACAGGCGGTTTGCCCGCGGTTGAAGGCCCGCCGCCTGAGGATCACGCCGCTCTTGCCCCGCCGATCGTCGTCTCCCCGACAACCTTGGTCGTCAAGGGACGGAGAGATTGCGCGCTGTTACCCAGAATCCAGCGATTTTGAACCAGGCCTCCATTGCGCCTGCTGATTTTTCCTATCTCTCTACCAGATTTTAGGTTGCGCGGACATTCTTGGGATTCGATAAAACGTATGCTCGAGATGTGGCGCATTCTGATGAAGAGGACCACTCTCGCGCCTTGGAAGTACACCGGCCAGGGGAACAGCGCGTGCAAGGGCCGGTTGATGAACTCGATGGAGTAGACACCGCAGCGCAGTTCTTGAGCTGACGTCCAGAAAGTACACAGCGATGGACGGACCAACCAACGAGATCGATCCTCAACAGGTTCGCAAGCTTGCCGGCCTGGGGCTGACCTTGAAAGACATGGCCTGCCTGTTCGGCTGTAGTCAGTCGCTCATCAGTCAATGTTTTTCACCGTTGTATGACCTGGGCGTCTCGCAATCCAAAAAGGCGATCCGGACCCTGATGTGGCGTCAGGCCCAGGGCGGCAGCGCTTCGATCACGCTGCGTCTGGACCAGCGGCTCTTTGGTCCGCTGGAACGGCAACAGGCTGTTGACGACGCCCAGGTCCTTGAAGCCCTGGATTATGCGGACCGGGCCGCGGCCGCGGTGGAGACCTCAGCATGACAACCGTTTCTCCATTCGAGACAGGTAGCGTGAGAGGGCGGTTGCTCGAACATCTGCTCCACGGCAAGGACGATCCGTCGTCAGTTCTCAATAACCCGGTGGAAATTGCTCTTTACGAAAAGCCGGCATGATGCTTCTTTTGTGCATGGAACGGAAGCCTGGTACTCAGACTGTTTGCGGCGTCGAGATTCCGGCGGAGCAACGGACTCCGCTGGTTGAAGCGCTGCTGCGCGTGATCGATCAACTGGAGGCAGCGAACGCGCAACTGCGGGCGACGGTCCAACAACAGCAATTGCGAATCGAGCAACTTGAAGACGAAGTCCGGCGGCTGAAGGGATTGCCGGATCAGCCGAAACGCAAGCCGCAGCCCAGCCCGCTGAACGACCCCAGCGGCCCGCCTTCGGCGTCCGCTGAGAAGAAGAAACCGAACACGCCCGACGGCAAACGGCCCGGCTCCGCCAAACGCTCCAAGACACGAGAACTGACGATTCATAAGACCGAGCCGTTGCGGCTCGACAGACCTGCCCGACGGCACCAGGTTCCTCGGCTATCAGGATTTCACCGTCCAGGACTTGCGGGTCGAGCCGTACAACACGCGCTACCGCCGCGGCCGCTACCAACTGCCGGACGGGACGATCCTCACCGCTCCCTTGCCGAAAGGACGTCACGTCGCATTTCGGTCCGACGCTCCGGCAATATGTGCTGTACCAGCATTTTCACAACCACGTCACGCAGCCGCTGTTGCACGAGGAGTTGCTGGAACTGGGAGTGGACATTTCGGCCGGGCAAGTCAATCGCCTGCTGACCGAAGGGCACGAGGCGTTCCACGAGGAGAAAGACAGTCTGCTGCCGGCCGCCCGCGAGGTCTCGCGCGTATCTGCAAACCGACGACACCTCCGCCAGGCACCGGGGAAAAGGCGGGCACACGCTGCACATCGGCAACGACTTGTTCGCCTCGTTCTTCACGACCGACACCAAAAGCCGGGTGAATTTCCTGAAGATTCTGCTCACGCCTCATCAGGGCTACCTGTTCAACGGCGACGCCTTGTTCTACCTGGAATGCTTCGAGCTCCCCCAAAAACTCCTCACGCAACTGCAACCCGACACGGGCTGGCTCTACGAGGACGACAAATCCTGGGAGGCACAGCTCGATGCGTGGAAGATCACGTCGGCGGAACAGCGGCGGCTGGTGACCGAGGGCGCCTTGTGGGCCAATTTGCTCGCACACGAACTTTACAGCGATCTGGTGCTGATCAGCGACGATGCCGCCCAGTTCAAACTGCTGGCGTTCCTGCACGCGTTGTGCTGGGTGCACATGGAGCGGCACGTCGCGCGACTGATCCCGCTGACCGACGACCAACGTGCCGCGCACGAAGCGGCGCGGGACGCGATCTGGAATTACTACCAGCGACTGAAGGCCTATCGCGAATCGCCGACGCCGCAACGGCGGGGACGCCTGGAAAACGACTTCGACAGGCTGTTTCTGAAGAAGACGGGCTGGCCGGAACTGGACGAAGAGTTGCGGAAGATTCACGGCAAGAAGTCGGAGTTGTTGTTGGTTCTCGAACACCCGGAAATTCCGCTGCACAACAACCTGTCGGAGAACGATATCCGGCAGTACGTCAAGAAGCGGAAGATCAGCGCGGGAACGCGGAGCGACGCGGGCCGCCGTTGCCGGGATACTTTTCTCAGCCTGAAGACGACCTGTCGGAAGCTCGGCGTGACCTTCTGGCGTTATCTTCAGGATCGAATACAGGGTCTCAACGATATCCCTCCCCTGGCCGACCTGATCCGACGAAAGGCTGCCGAACCCGCCAACGCGTAACCTCACAGGCCGGCATCCTTCTTCCCAACGCTGACGGCGGCCGCTTGGAAAGGCCCGCCTGGCGCATCGCAAACCACCGGGTTAT
>CAWCWQ010000005.1:0-9548 GCA_963799145.1 uncultured Acidobacteriaceae bacterium
CCCCTAAGCTCCACGCGGACGCCGCCGCGCTCTTCCGGCGTAGCCGTAACTGGCGGGTCGCCAGGAGGGAGGCGGAGGTTCCGACCTTTGAGAGATTCCGCACTCCTGGGATCGAATTCATCGTTCCCAGCCGCCCGCTTCCTCCAGAAAGCGAATCAGCGACTCGATGCCCAGTTCGAAGTTCTTCAAGCAGAACTTCTCGTTAGGGGCGTGGATGTTGTCGTCGGGCAGGCCGAAGCCCATCATCACGCTGGGCAGGCCGAGGTGGCGGGCAAAGTCGCCCACGATGGGGATGGAGCCTCCCGAGCGGATGAAGACCGTCTCCCTGCCCCAGACCTCGCGCAGCGCCCGCGTCGCCGCCTGAATGTAAGGATTGTCGACAGGAATCAGGCAGGGATCGCCGGAGTGAATCAGCCTCACCTCCACATCCACGCCGGGGGGCGTAATCCGCTCCACATAGCTCCTGTATTGGGCGAAGGACTTGGCCGGCGTCATGCCCGGAACCAGCCGCATGGAGACCTTGGCCACAGCCTTGGCGGGGATCACCGTCTTTGCCCCCGCCCCGGTAAAGCCGCCGGGAATGCCATGCACGTCCAGCGTGGGCCGGGCCCAGGTGCGCTCCAGCACGCTGTAGCCAGGCTCGCCCACCAATTGCCGCGCACCCACCTCGGCGATGCGATACTGTTCCTCGTCGAAGGGGAGGCTGCGCCAGGCCGCCAGCTCCTCGGGGCTGGGAGGAACGATGCCGTCGTAAAAGCCGGGAATCAGGATGCGGCCGTCCTCGTCCTTGAGGCGGGCGAGAATCTGCGCCAGGGCGACGAAGGGATTGGGCGCCGCGCCGCCGTACATGCCGGAGTGCAGGTCGGAGCGGGCACCGCGTACCTCCAGCTCGGTATAGATCATGCCCCGCAATCCTACGCACAAGGTGGGTAGGCCGGGCGCGAACATCTCCGTATCGGAGACCAGGGCAAAGTCGGCCGCAAGCTCCGGCGGCCTGGAGGCGACGAAGCGGGCGATTCCTTCCCCGCCAACTTCCTCCTCGCCCTCGAAGAGCACGCGCGCGTTCAGCGGCAGCGAGCCTCGCGCGGCAAGCAGCGACTCCAGCGCCTTCACCTGCGCCCACACCTGCCCTTTGTCGTCCACCGCGCCGCGGGCGTAGAGGTTGCCGTTGCGCTCCGTGGGCTCGAACGGCGGCGAAAGCCACTCGTCCAGGGGGTCGGGCGGCTGAACGTCGTAGTGCCCATAGATCAGCACGGTCGGCTTCCACCCCGCGGACGAAGACTTGTCCGCGGCGTGCAACCAGTCGGCGTAGACCAGCGGATGGCCCTCGGTCTCGATCAGCCGCGCGTTCTCCATGCCGATGCTCTTGAGTTCCGCGGCCACAGCCTCGGCGGCGCGATGGCAATCGCCCTTGTGCTCTGGCAGCGTGGAGACGGAAGGGATGCGCAGCAAGGCCTTCAACTCATCCAGAAAGCGGGGGTGGTTCCGGCGGGCAAAATCGACGGCAGACAAAGGCATGGCGCGCTCCGGAGGAAAGGAATTCAACCAAGGGGAGTATAGCCGGTCGCCTCGGGCTGCGGCCTGCGGCGAACGAGAGCTCGGCCGGCCGCGCTGCCCAGTCGCCGCCATCAATCCCGCCCTAAATTGGGGTTTTCCAGAATGGCGAGGCATTTTCCCTTCGCCGCTCGCAATATCGCCAGAAGATCCTAAGTCAGTCCCTCCCCACTACTCCCGGCGCACCCGGCTGGCCTGGTGGTCTGCCTGAGCGCGCGACAGAAACGACTCAACCAATACAAGGAGAATCGGTTTGATGAAGAACATCCGTAGTGTGATTCTTGCAGTTTGCCTGGGAACGTCCGGCAGCATTGCCGCCCTGGCGCAGTATGACAACTTCAACGAAGGACCGTCGTCGCTAGCCTCGAATACGACCGGTTCGTACAACTCCGCCTTCGGCACGGATTCGCTTTATTCCAACACGACCGGCACTGCCAACGCTGCAGTCGGCGCGCTCACGCTCTATGAGAACACCACCGGCATCTACAACACGGCTATCGGCGACTGGACTCTTTACTACAACAATGGAAACTACAACACGGCCAACGGCACAATAGCGCTTTACGACAACACGACCGGCAGCAACAACACGGCTCAAGGGTATGCGGCGCTGTATGCCAACACCACGGGAGGGAGCAATACAGCGATAGGGCCCTATGCGCTGGTAACGAACACTACGGGCAGCAACAACATTGCCATCGGCGGCTGGGCGGGGTATGGCCTGCCTGCGAGTTCCAGCAACAACATCAATATTGGCAGCAACGGAGCGTCCACCGACAATGGAGCGATCCGTATCGGCAATCCGGGCACCCAGACGGCCTTCTATGCAGCCGGAATCCGGGGAACGAAAACCGGGGCCAGCAATGCCGTCGAAGTGATGATCGACAGCAACGGGCAGCTCGGCACCGTCAACTCCTCGATCCGCTTCAAGGAAGACGTTCACGATATGGCCGCCGCCAGCGACGGGCTCATGCGCCTGCGTCCGGTCACCTATCGCTACAAGCAGGCGTATACCGATGGCTCGAAGCCGGTCGACTACGGCCTGATCGCCGAAGAGGTCGCAGAGGTCTATCCCGATCTGGTGGTCAAGAACGCGGACGGCCAGATTCAGACCGTCCAATATCAAAAGCTGACCCCCATGCTGTTGAACGAGGTACAGAAGGAGCACAAACTCCTGGAACAGCAGGCAGAGACCGTCCAACAGCAGGCAGAGACCATTCAGCAATTGGAGAAGCGGCTTGTTGCATTGGAGACGATGCTGCCTTCCTCCAAGGCTGAAGCCCAGCTTGCGGAGAAATAGGGATCGGCCCTGAACTGACTTTCTTGGCCCCCATCCTCTCCGTGAAAGACCTGAAGAGGATGGGGCGCCCGGCTAAGCTCACCGAACTGCCCAATCTCTCGCCGCAAGCTCCGCTGCTTCGCCGTGCTGCTTGTCCGGCCGGGCCTTGAGCAGCGGCAGGGCCACGGCCAGCACATCCTCGATGCGGCTGGCGTAGTGGATGGCGACGCCCTCGATCAGCTCCGGCGTCAGGTCTTCTTCCACGTCCTGGCGGTTGTCGGCGGGCAGGATGATGGTTTCCACCCCGGCCCGGCGCGCGGCCAGGAACTTCTCCTTGATGCCGCCCACCGGCAGCACGTTGCCGCTGAGCGTGATCTCGCCGGTCATGGCCGTCAGCGGGCGCACCGGCGTATCGGTCAGCAGCGACGCCAGCACCGTGGCCATGGTCACGCCGGCCGAAGGGCCGTCCTTGGGAATGGCTCCGGCCGGCACGTGAATGTGCAGGTCGATCTCCTTGGTAAAGTCCTCGGCCAGGCCCAGCGAAGCGGCGTTCGAGCGCACCCAGGTGAGCGCGGCCTGCATCGACTCCTGCATCACCTCGCCGATCTGCCCGGTCATGGTGAAGTTGCCCTTGCCCTTCATCTTGTTGGCCTCGATGAAGAGAATGTCGCCGCCGGCCGGCGTCCAGGCCAGCCCCACGGCCACGCCGGGGCGCTTCACGCGCTCCGCGACTTCGGTCTCCACGCGCACCTGGATGCCGCCCAGGAACTCCTTGAGCACCTCGCGGGTGACCGATCAGCTTTTCCGTCTTGCCCTCGACCACGCGGCGCGCCTGCTTTGCGGCAGACCGTGCCGAGCACCTGCTCCAGCTTGCGCACGCCGGCCTCGCGCGTGTAGTGGCGCACGATGTAGCGCACCGCCTCCTCGGGAAACTCGATCTGCTCGGGCGTGATTCCGTTTTCCTTGATCTGGCGCGGAATCAGGTAGCGGAAGGCGATGTGCACCTTCTCCTCTTCGCTGTAGCCCTGCAGGAAGATCAGCTCCATGCGGTCCAGCAGCGGCGGCGGAACCGTATCGAGCATGTTGGCCGTGCAGATGAACAGCACCTTCGACAGATCGAACGGCACGTCGAGGTAGTTGTCGCGGAAGGTGTTGTTCTGCTCCGGGTCGAGGGTTTCCAGCAGCGCCGAGGCCGGATCGCCGCGGAAGTCGCGGCCCAGCTTGTCCACCTCGTCCAGCATGATCACCGGGTCGTTGGTCTCGGCGCGGCGGATGCTCTGAATGATCTGGCCGGGCAGCGCGCCGATGTAGGTGCGGCGATGGCCGCGAATCTCCGCCTCGTCGTGCATGCCGCCCAGCGAGACGCGCTGGAACTTGCGGCCCAGGGCGCGGGCGATCGACCGGCCCAGGCTGGTCTTGCCCACGCCCGGCGGCCCGACAAAGCACAGAATCGGCCCCTTCATGTCCGGCTTCAGCTCCAGCACGCTCAGGTAGTCGAGGATGCGGTCCTTCACCTTCTTCAGCTCGTAGTGGTCCTCGTCCAGAATCTCCTTGGCCTTGCCGATATCGATCTTGGAGCCGGAGCTTTTGGTCCAGGGCAGAACGGCCAGCCACTCGATGTAGTTGCGGGTGAGCGAGTAGTCGGCGGCCATGGGAGACATGCGCGAGAGCCGCGTAAGCTCCTTCAGCGCCTCCTTCTTCACGTCGTCCGGCATCCCGGCGGCTTCGATCTTCTGGCGCAGATCCTCGATCTCGCGCTGGCCCTCGTCCTGCTCGCCCAGTTCCTTCTGGATGGCCTTGAGCTGCTCGCGCAGATAGTAGTCGCGCTGCGACTGCTGCACCTGGTCCTGCACCTCGGTCTGGATCTTGGCGCGCAACTGCTGCACCTCGATCTCCTTGGCCAGGTGCTTGTTCAACAGCTCCAGCCGGTCGGCGATGCTGGCCGTCTCCAGCAAGTTGCTGCTTGTCGTCGGTGGTCAGGAAGGGCAGCGACGAGGCCACAAAGTCCACCAGCCGGCTGGGCTCCTCGATGTTGGCGGCGATCGTCCGCAGCTCGTCGGAGAGCGTCTGCGACTCGGCCACAATCTGCTGAAACTGCCCGATCACGTTGCGCACCAGCGCCTCGACGCCCGCCGTGGAGGCCGGTTCAACGTCCTCCAGCGTCTCGACTTCGGCCACCATGAACGGCTCGGTCTGCGAGTAGCGCAGCAGCCGCACCCGCTCCACGCCTTCGGTAAAGACAAAGCGGCTCTGGTTGGGCATGCGCACAACCTTGTGCACGGTGGCCAGGGTGCCCACGGCGTGCAGATCGGCGGGCTTGGGCGAATCCAGCCGCGGATCCAGCTGGGCCGCCACCACGATCGTCCGCTCCTCGCCCAGCGACTCGATCAACTGGATGGAGCTCTCCCGGCCAACCGTCAGAGGCAGAACGGCATGGGGAAACAGGACAGTATCCCGCACGGGCAGGACGGGAATTCTGCGCACGCCGGCGGGGTGATTTCCTGTTGGGTTTCTGGCGGGGATAGGAATGACGGGCTGGTTTGGCATTGAGTGTCCTCGTATCAACTTTCCTTCATTAGACAGCGCAGACTTCGAAAGGTTTCAGGAATGTCTTCCGCCGGGCGATCCTTCCTTTCTTCCTGAGTCCGCGCTGATCCTCCTTCGCACCTCAGCTCATACGGTCGAGCGGAGCGCCAGGTTCCCCCTTGCCGCCCGAGCCGTCGGCGCCATTTCCGCTTGCCGCGCGCTTATACGGCCGACAAGCGCAACGGACCGCTGCCTGGTTGGATGCGCAGTTGCTCGAAGGGTATATCGGCCAAAGCTCGATGGAAGGTGAGACTGCGGCGCCGTCCGGCGTGAGATTGGTGCAAACGAAGGGCCCATACCTGAAACGCCGGCGCCAAGGCTGAGAGATCGCTCTTCCCGTCAATCCCGCTACCGTTTCAGCCCGGATCGGAATCGCTCTTCTCGTTCCTGATGGCCGATTCGATCTGTTCCCACAGGCGGTCCGGCGGTTCCACGATGGGGAACAACTGGCGGGCAGCCTCGGCGATGGTCATCAGATCGGCGAGCAGGGCGCGGCAAAGCTCGCAGCTCTGCAGATGGGGATGGGCGGCGATGTTCTCCCCGGAGCCGATCAGCTCCGGCAACTGGGCTTGGAACGCGGCGCAGCTCAGATTGTTGGGGTCTTCGGTCATCGCCGCGCCTCCTGCCGGGGATCGATGCGCAGGGCATCGCGCAGTTTCAGCCGCGCCTTGTGCAACTGGGACTTGCTGTTGCCGATCGAGCAATCGAGCATGGAGGCAATCTCGTTATGCTCGTAACCCTCGATGTCGTGGAGGACAAAGATGAGGCGATAGCCGGCCGGCAGATCGTCAACGGCGCGCTCCAGGGCCAGCCGGTCGATGGCGCCGGACAGGGTAAGATCGGGGGCGCCGAAGCTGCGTCCGGCTCGTTCTTCCGGCGCGGGTTCCATGGCTTCATCCAAGGAAACCACCGCCAGGCCCTTTTTGCGCAGATGCATCAGCACGACATTGATGGCCAGCCGGTGCAGCCACGTGGAAAAGGCCGAGTCGCCGCGGAAGGTGGCAATCTTGCGGTGCAATTGAAGAAACGCCTCCTGGGTCAGGTCTTCCGCTTCCGCAAGATTGCCCACCATGCGCAGGCATAAAGAGTAGATGCGCCTTTTGTGCAAAGAGTAGAGTTGGGCGAAGGCTTGGTGGTCGCCGGCCTGGGCGCGGGCCAGCGCATCGCCCTCCATCGGGTCCTGCAAGGCCGCGCGAGGGAACTGTGCCGGGGGCGAGACCGGCGCTTCCAACGCCGAGGACTGGCGCACTGGGCGGGGCTCGGCAGGATCGGACGGCTCTTTCGCGGAGCTCGATCGGGGCATGCGCTTCCTCTGGGGTTGCACCGGAAACCGGACGCCACTGCGCCCGTCTGCTTTCCTCGTTAGTATAAAGGGACAGGGATTGGGGATTGCCGGCCGCCGGCGTGGACAGCTCCGTTCGGCAACGGGGCGCGGCTCCCCGTATTCTTGGGAGATATGGTCTTGAGGGCAAAGACACGAGCCCCGGCGACAGCTCTGAGTCACTGGGGTAGAAGGCCGGCGTGCGGATGCTGCAAGCGATCGGGATACGGCGCTCTCCTCGCCTGCTTTCTTGCCTTCGGAGCCTCCGGCGGAATCGCCGCATGGAGCCAGAGCGCCACCGGCCCGGCAGGCAGTTCAGGCGCCGATTTACACCAGGCCGCCCAGGCCCTTGACGATCCGCTGACCCGTTGGGAGGGCCTGCCGGTGCGCCGCATCTCCTTTGAAGGGGTTCTCGAGGGACGTCTTGCCCCGCTCCCGGGGCATCTTGCCCAGGCCGAGGGGGCTCCGCTCGACTCTCAAGCTGTCAGGAGGAGCCTTCGTCAGCTCTTTGCGACCGGCCTTTTCGAGACCATCCAGGTGGAAGGAGTGCGTGAGCGGGACGGTGTGGCGCTGGTCTTCCGCGGGGAACCGCGCATGTTCATTGGAACGGTCAGCGTGGACGGAGCCAAGGGCCCCACCATGAATACGCAGCTTCAGCGCGCGAGCCAGCTCGCGGCTGGCTCCCGCTTTACGCCGGCGAAACTAAGCCAGGCCCTTGGACAGATGCGGGGCACATTGGCCGAGAACGGCTTCCACGAATCGACGATCACGCAAATCTTGACTCCACATCCCGAGGAGCAGCTTGTGGACATCGCCTTTCGGGTGGTCTCCGGCGCGCAGGCGCGCGTGGGCGCGGTCCAGGTTACGGGCGACGCCGGAATGACGGGCGAGGAGTTCCGCCGCCGCTCCCACCTGAGAAGCGGCGCGCATGTGGACCACGACACCCCCAATCGCGCCCTGACAGGAGTGCTGAAGCACTACCAGGGCCAGGAACGTTTGGAGGCAGAGATCAAGCTGGAGTCGGAGCAGTACGCGCCGGACGCCAAGAGAACCGACTTCCACTTCACTGCCAACCAGGGCCCCACTGTAAAGGTACTCGTCGAAGGCGCCAAGATGGGCGCCGAGCGAGTGAAGCGTGCGATTCCCATCTTCGAGGAAGGGTCCGTGGACGACGACCTGCTCAACGAGGGCAATCGCCGGCTGCGGAATTACTACCAGCGCCTGGGCTACTTCGACGTCAAGGTGGATCACGAATTGCAAGCCGCCAGCCCGGAAAAGGTGGTCATCCTCTACAAGGTGCGGTTAGGCCCGCGCCGCCGCGTCGAGCGGGTATCGGTGGCCGGAAACCGCTACTTCGACTCGGCCACGTTGAAGGAGCTTCTCGGCGTTCGCGCCGCGGATGCCATCGACCGCCATGGCGCTTACAGTCAGGCGCTGGTTTCCGTCGATGTGAGCGCCTTGCAGGCCGTCTATCGGAACAACGGGTTCTCCCAAGTGAAGGTCACGCCCGAGACCAGTACCCCTGAGACCGGCGAGGCAGACGCCGGCGCCTCGGCGCCAGCAACGCCTCCGGAGCGGGGGACGGCCCCGCTCGCCGTGGTATATCGCATCGAGGAGGGCCAGCAGCAGCGGGTGGGCGCGGTGCGGCTGGAAGGAGCGCAAAGCGCGGATACCGGCAAGCTCTCTCTCTTGCTGAATACCACGGCGGGGCAATTGCTTTCTCCGGGGAACCTGGCCGGGGACCGCGACGCGCTTTTGACCGACTATATGAGCCGCGGCTTTCGCAATGTGCAGGTGGATGTGACCCAGCAGGCTGAGACGGCCGACCCAAGCAAGGTGGATGTGGTCTTCCATGTTACCGAGGGACCGCAGACGTTTGTGCGCAATGTGCTGCTTACCGGGCTGCATTTCACGCATCCCGAAACGGTGGCGCGAGCGATCTCGGTACACCCCGGCGACCCGCTTAACGAAACCGCTCTCATGGACACGCAGCGCGGCTTGTACGAGTTCTCTCTCTTCAACGAGGTCGACACGGCGATCGAGAACCCCACTGGCGGCGAGGCCTACAAGACGGTTCTGCTGCAAGCGGTGGAAGCCAAGCGCTGGGCCCTGACCTATGGCTTCGGATTCGAGGCGCAGACCGGAACCCCGCAGTTCAACTGCGGCGGCGTCATCGCCAGCGGCGCCACGTGCAATCCCAATGGCAAGACGGGCGTCAGCCCCCGTGTGCTGGCCGACATCACCCGAAACGGCCTCTTCGGCAGGGAGGAGTCGGCCTCATTGCAAGGCACCTACGGGCTGCTCGAGCAGAAGCTCAACCTGCTCTTTCAGATCCCGCACTTCGAAGGCAGCCGAAACTTCGGCCTCGCATTCTCCGCCGGCTACGCCAACAGCCTGGATGTGACCACGTATGTAGCCTCCAAGCTGGATGGCGGCCTGCGCTGGACCGAGCACTTCACGTCGCCAGGGTCGGCCTTCTCCAAAGCCAACACTTTTGTATATGAGTTCGACTTCCGCCGCGTCAAGGTGGAGGCGGATAGTCTTCAGGTGGCCCCAGGCGAGATAGCCCAGCTGGCAACGGCGGTTCGCGTGGCGGGCCCGGCCATCACCTGGATTCGCGACACCCGTGATTCGCCCCTCGACGCCCACCGCGGCACCTA
This sequence comes from uncultured Acidobacteriaceae bacterium, assembly GCA_963799145.1. Lineage (GTDB taxonomy): Bacteria > Acidobacteriota > Terriglobia > Terriglobales > Acidobacteriaceae > Telmatobacter. The sequence goes on from CAWCWQ010000005.1 coordinate 9,401, forward strand.
CACCAGCTTCCAGGAGTTTCTCTCCGGCAAGGCCTTCGGCGCGCAGCCCGGGTTCAACCGCCTTGATGTCTCGAACTCCAGCTATTACGGCTTCGACAAAGGCAAGTCCGTCCTCGCCCGCAACACTCGCTATGGCCAGGAGCGGGCC
>CAWCWQ010000006.1:0-3792 GCA_963799145.1 uncultured Acidobacteriaceae bacterium
TCCTGGGCCTTCTTGTATGATGCCGGCGCTGTTTCAGCTCAATGAAGATTGCAGTAGGAGCATGGGCCGTCGTTGGGATTGTTTGCTGCTGAGCCCTCAATCCCGATCCGCAGACCGAGCCCTGACCAGGAACGCCCGCACCTTCTCAGGATCCTTGCGGCCCGGCTTAGCCTCGACGCCCGAAACCGCATCCACGCCCCAGGGCCGCAACGCAGCGATGGCTTCCGCCACGTTTTCCGGATTCAACCCGCCCGCAGCGATCAAACGGAGACTTCCGGCATCCGCAAAGACCGTCCTGCGCGCCTCGACCCAATCGAAGGTTGCGCCCGTGCCGCCGACAGCCGTCGCCGTTCGCGAATCTACCAGGATCGCATCCACATGCGGGTTGCGGGCGTGGCCGACGATTCGATCCGCGACCGGCTCCGGAGCGCCGGCATTGAAGTGCACAACGCGCAGAATCCTCAGCTCCGGCCCAAGCCGCTCGTGCAGCTTGGCCGGCAGCTCAGGCGCCGCCTCCCAGTGCAGTTGCACGCCCGTCAACCCGCAGGCGCGGGCCGTAGCGTCGATCTCCTCCAGCCCGGCATCGACAAAGACGCCAATCTTCTCGACGGTTGCGGGCAGATGCGGCGCAATGGCAGCCACTTCAGCCGCCGTCACGCGTCGCGGACTGGGCGCAAAGACGAAGCCCAACGCGTCGGCGCCAGCCTCAACGGCCACGAGCGCATCCTCAAGCGAAGTGCTGCCGCAAATCTTGATCCACAAACTCATGGTCGCATCCAGGAATCGCGCGCAGAGAGATTGCCGCGGCCCGGCCCCCAGCTTGCTCTCGCCAGCATTGCGGCCAGCGCCGCGCCGGGGTCCGTCTGCCGCATCAGGCTCTCGCCGATCAGAAAGGCGTCGAATCCCGCAGCCCGCAGCCGCGCCAGATCCTCCGCCGTCGAGATTCCGCTCTCAGTCACGCGCAGGATGCCGGCCGGCAGCCGCTCGACTAACTCAAGCGAGGTTCCCAGGTTTACGTCGAAGGTCTTCAGGTTGCGGTTGTTCACGCCGATCGCGTCAGCGCCGGTCTCGCCCAGGGCGCCGAGCGTCCGATCGAGCTCTGCGGCCGTATGCACTTCGACAAGCACGTCGAGCTGCAGGCTGCGAGCCAGAGAGGCAAAGCGCTTGACCTCGGCATCGGTGAGCGCGGCGGCAATGAGCAGAATCGCATCCCCCCGATGGGCGCGGGCTTCAACGATCTGGTACTCGTCCACCGTGAAATCCTTGCGCAGGCAGGGGAGCGGCGCCGCTGCGGAAGCCAGCTCCAGATTGCGCAGGCTGCCCTGGAAAAACGGCTGATCGGTGAGCACCGAAAGCGCCGCTGCGCCGCCCCCATGATAGCTCCGGGCCAGGTGCTCCACGTCGAAGTCCTCGCGGATCGGTCCCTTGGAAGGCGAAGCCTTCTTGATTTCGGCGATCACCGCCGGACCAGCAGCCGCCTGCTGCCGCAAAGCCGCCGCAAAGCCGCGCGGCTGGTGCGCAAACGCCCGCCGCTCCAACTCGGCAAGGGGCACACGCGACCTGGCCGCGGCCACGGTACTCCGCGTGGCCGCCAAGATCGTTTCAAGATGGGTAGAACGCTGAGTAGCCATGCTCCTGGGTTGAGTATAAGTGCGACGGCCGCCGCCAGCTTCAACAACGTGCGTTGCGGCCAGAAGGCCGATGAGGCTCTTCAGCGCGCGGCGTCTTGCCGCTGAATGCCAGCCGTGGCGACCGAACTCCTTTCCATCAGAATTGGAACGTGAGGCCGCCGTGGATGTTCCGGCCCATGCCGGGCACGGATGCCCCCGATTTGATGGCCATCATGGTTGGCCCATAGTAGCGCCCGCCCAAAGGCAAAACGTAGTTCCTGCCGGTCAGATTGTCGATGCCTGCATCGAATTGCAGGCTCAAAGGCTCGGCGATCTTCCGTCGATAGCTGGCGCGCAGGTTGGCAAGCACGTAACCGGGGGTGCGCAGTTCCATGCGAACGGCCTGAAGATCCTTCTTGGCATCCACGGCTTGCAGGTCGAAGCCGCTGGACCAGTTGCCGATGTGGTGCTCCAGGGTCATCTTCGCGTTCAGCGGCATCATGTTGTAAAGCGGCTGCTGGCCCGGCGAGCCGGCCGCCAGCGAAGCCGTGTTCATGCCGTGGACGTAGCCCAGCATGCCGCTGAGCGAGAATTCGCCGGCCGAGTGCCTCCGCCCAGCGGTATCCGCCCGGAGCCATCCACGCCATACAACTCGGCGCCGTAATTGCCGAACTGCAAGGTGACGTAAGGAGTAGTTGCAATGGTGGCAGAGGTGGCACTGAACCGCGCCGCAGTGCAGCCGTTTCCGTTTCCGTTTGCGCTTACCGGACAGCGGCCAACATCGATATAGTTCTCAACGTGGGTGAAGTAGGGCGTGACCTTAAGATCCCAACGTTCAGCGGCCCGATCGTGCCAGCCCACGGAGCCGCTGACAGTATTGGCAACCTCGGGTAGCAGGTTCAGGCTTCCGGAGTAGCCGTTCAGATCCCCGAACCAGCCATTCATATCTACCGACATGGCGCTCTGCTTTACCCAGAGATAGCGTTCGTAGAGGTTAGGCGAGCGAGTTTTGCGGGCGTAGCCGAACTCGAAGGAGCCTTTCAGGTTCGGCGCGTACCGGATGAGCGCGGTCAAGTCGAAGTTGTTGTCGTGACGGGCGTCGGCCGGCCGAGTTAAAGGCCGTAGCGTCGTCGTAATACGCCGCGCTGCCGGTTTGGATCTTCATCATGCAGTAGCTTGGCGCATCCATCTGTCCACCGCACATGTTGTAGCCCTGCACGGCCCCTGTGTTCATGGTCACCACATCGCTCCGGATGCCGAGCAACTCCGTCAATCCGGGCCCGTGCCTGCCCTCCCATTCCGCGAATGTTCCAAAGCGGTTACGCTCGCCGCCATTGATGTTCCACAAGGTATTCGGCCCCATTGAGCCAACCATCGCCATTGCCGCCGGCCACCAATCGTCAAGCGTGAAGCGGTGCAGGTCGGCGCCTATCCGCAACACGTCGCGCGCCGACAGAGAGATGTCCGCCAGCGCCGAATAGCCGAGGTTCGAGCCCTTGGTATCCATGGGCATGTTCATGTTCACGATGAGCTGCTTTTCAGGCAGGATGTTCATCAGGTGCCCGGTGTGCTCATAAAATGCCCGCGCGTCCAGCTTGCCCCAGCCAAATTTTCCGCGATACCGGATATTGGCATACCTCGACTCGTTCTTGAGCATGTCCATGTGGGCGTTCGGGAAGCCCTCTTCGGGAATGTCTTGATATCCGAGACCGGCGGTAAACAAGTGGTTGCCGCGGCGTGCGCCCAACTGCAGGTTGTAGGTGCGGGACTCGAATAGCGTCGAAATCACCCTGGTTGAAGCGCCGTCTTTGTAGTCGGCGGCGTTGACGTACGTGCCGGTATACATGGCGCTGAGGTGCTGGGTGGCGGCGGTCACCGATGCGTCTCCGCCACTCACCACGCCGTTGGTGCGGTGGAATGCGGTCAAGCTGCTGTGCACGGCGGCGCGCTGGCCCGCCGCGGCAAACTCCGGCTCCGCGGAATCGACGATGATCGTGCCGCCGATGCTATCGCCGCCGTTGCTCACCGGAGTAATGCCCGCAATTACGTTCACCTTGCCCACGTTTCCGGGATCGATGTACGACAGTGGAGGGTTCATGTGGTTGCTGCAGTGCGGCGCGAGGTACATTCCATTGACGAGTACCTTCACACGGTCATCGAAGAGCCCGTGGATGGCCTAGCT
>CAWCWQ010000007.1:0-24884 GCA_963799145.1 uncultured Acidobacteriaceae bacterium
GTAGCGCCAACTTCCGGTGCGTAAGCACCGTGTTCTTTGAGGGCAGTAGCAATCACCTTCAAGGAGCGCGATGTTGATTGCACCGGGCAAGCTGGCAAGATGTAGCGAATGAAAGAGTCGTACGGTGAAGGCGTAGCGAACCACACCGGCTCCGAGTCTTGCGGGTCTGATCGCAAGGTCAGATGCGAAGCGTAGACAGGAGGAACTATGGGCCAGGCAATTGAGCCGCGAAATACCCCGAACTTCAGGACGCCGACGCTCTGACACTACGCGGAAGGCAACATCCTGGGCAGCGTCATCGCAAGTTGCCCCGGAGTCCTGCGCGGTCGTAAGACCCTGGCACGTAGGGACGCATCTTGCACGGAAGTTGGGAGGTCCCGGGTTCACCCGAGCGCAGCCAGTGCGCACGGGACGCATCGGGAAGTTCAAGAACTGGAGCCGATGATGAACGAACACGGGAAGTCGGACAGACCCATAGTACCGGGGAAGTCTCCGAACAAAGCCAAAACACCGGCGGCGGAGGAGATGGAGGGAAGGGGTCTGGCCAAGGGGAACCTGAGCCAGCAAAACGCGACCCGGACTCAGAGCCGGATCATCGTGCCAAGCGAGCTGGAGCAGGTACGACAGACGGCAAAACAGAACAAGGAGATGAAGTTCACCGCTCTGCTGCACCACATTTACCGGATCGACACGTTGCGGTTCGCTTACTCGCAGTTGAAGAGGCAAGCGGCGCCGGGCGTGGACGGTGAGACGTGGCGGCACTACGGCGAGGCGCTTGAGGATAACCTCCAGAACCTCTCCCATAGGCTGAAGCGCGGAGCGTACCGGGCCAAGCCGGTTCGCAGAGTGTACATCCCCAAGGCCGACGGGCGCTTGCGTCCTCTGGGCGTTACGGCGCTCGAAGACAAGATCGTCCAACGCGCCACGGTGGAAGTGCTCAACACCATCTACGAAACCGACTTTCTCGGCTTCTCTTACGGCTTCCGCCCCGGACGCAACCAGCATCAAGCGCTGGATGCGCTCTACAGCGGACTCCGCGACAGAAGTGTGAATTGGGTGCTGGACCTGGACGTGCGCAGCTTTTTCGATAAGCTCTCGCACGAGTGGCTGGTCCGGTTTCTCCAGCACCGCATCGCGGACCGGCGCGTCCTGCGGCTCATCCAGAAATGGCTGAGCGCGGGCGTGCTCCACCCCAGCGGCGAAGACCTGCCGCTGGGGACCCCGGTGCTGGAAGAGGGGAAACGAACCGTCATGGAGGAAGGTTCGCCGCAGGGTGGAAGTGCTTCGCCGCTGCTGGCCAACATTTATCTCCATTACGTCTTCGATCTATGGGTTCAGGCATGGCGGCGGAAGCGCGCGCACGGCGACGTGATCGTGGTGCGTTACGCCGACGATGCTGTGATTGGATTCGAGTTCAAGGACGATGCCGAACAGTTCTGGAAGGAACTCAAGGAACGAATGCAAAAGTTCCAACTGGAACTGCACCCGGAGAAGACGCGGCTGATCGAGTTCGGACGCCATGCGGCGGCCAATCGAAAGCGCCGTGGTCTGGGTAAACCGGAGGCCTTCGACTTTCTCGGCTTCACGCACATCTGCGGGAAGACGAGCAGGGGACGGTTCACGGTGCTGCGGCAGACGATTCGCAAACGGCTGCAAGCCAAGCTGCAACAGGTGAAAACCGAATTGCGGCGGCGTATGCACGACCCAATTCCGACGGTCGGCGCGTGGTTGAAATCCGTTGTGGGCGGGCATCTCCGATACTACGGAGTTCCGGGCAACCGGTACGCCCTAGCTCACTTTCGCTTCACCGTGGGCAACCTCTGGCATCGCGCTCTGTGCAGGCGAAGCCAGCATGGTCGCGTCCAATGGGAGCGAATGCAACGGCTCATCGCCGCGTACCTGCCTCCGGCCCGCATCTGCCATCCCTATCCTGCGCGTCGTCTGCGCGTCACCACCTGAGGCAAGAGCCGGATGCGGGAAATCCGCCTGTCCGGATCTGTGCGGGGGGCGGGCCGTAAGGTCCGTCCCTACCGCGACCTCCACATTCTGGCAAACGTTTTGCCATTGTATCTGGAGTCTCCTACCTGACAATTTGCAGACGCTGGTCAATCGAATACATTATGGGTTGTTGTTCTACATCCATAGTGGCCGGGCCAACGGCGCGAATTGAAGCGCCAGTCTCCGATCCTTCCTTTTCCATTGCAAACGAGCGGAAGCCGCTGGTAAATACGAAGCACCCGACGGAGGAAGCACAGAGATCCCACATAAGCGGTCCAAGGTTAAGAATGCGGCGTACTGAGCAATTCATCATCGCCCGACTGTACTCCAGTTAGGCTGAAATGGATGTGCATTGTTGCACATTGTCAGAGGACCCGTCTGGGCCGCGCAATGAGCGAAAGATATTGGGCGGCGGCGGCGTAGCCAGGGGCCTGCCGTCAGAGCGATGCAGCCGCGTGACACTACCGACTTCAGCGGTTTATCGTCTCTTCAGAAACCCAGAACCTCATCCGGCAGTTCTGAGAAAGGTTTGCGATTGTGAGCAAAACTGCTCAATATGTGGAGCGGATGCTGCTGTATCTTCTGCCAAAGAGGCATCTTCAATCACCCCTGCGCTGTAACCAACTTGCCGCAACCCCCAATCCTCCGCGCAATCTCCGCCCTCTCAGCTTTGTCCTTCCAAAATGCCTCCTGAGCGGGTTCGCTGGAAAGCGAACCCATTTCTCTACGTGCCAGCTCCAATGGCTTCGTAGTCAACAGACAAGAGCACAATGATTACGTCGATTTCTGAGTTCACCGCATTTTGCTCAAAACAAATGTGGTCCATTTTGCTCAGACGGTGACGATCCGGGTCACTACGTTGGATAGCCGAGGGCTTTCATTGAAGGCCCCAGAATGGCGAGGAGAGCTTATGACCGGATTTAAGCTTGTTCTACTAGGTCTGTGACCAGATGATTTCGTACCTCGAGTTCAAGCTATCCCAGGTCCCAAAATCGGGACCTGGGGCACCCAGAGTTGGTACAACTTCATGCGGTCAGAGACCTAGCGGCTGTAGCTGGATGTTTTATGATGGCAACCGCTCCAAAAGCGGCGGCTCAGGTTGCAGTGGAGATTGGAGTTGCACCAGATTGTCCCTACGGCTACTATGACGTCGCTCCATATGATTGTGCTCCCTACGGCTACTACGGCCCGGAATGGTTTACAGGTGGGGTTTTCATTGGCGCTGGCCAGTGGTTTCATGGCCCGGACAACTTCCGGGGTCATGTAAACAGTCGTCTTCATCCCGAACACGGCTATACCGGCACAAAGCCGCAACGTGGTGAGAAACCCGAGCCGACGAAACATCTCGATAAGATTGACCACTTCAAAGGAAATGAAGTTCGGGACGGGCGCGGCCACGTAAGCGGAAGCAAGAAATAAAAACGGCCATGTGAACGGTCCAAATAACTGGTGGAAACCTCTTCCGGGCGGCTCGTCGGCAATTCATAAGTTGCCGCCACCTCTTTCTTTCCGCCCGGAACGTCTGCGCGATTGGCCATTCCTCGCTACGGCACACGAACTTTCGCCTGATCGCTCCCCACCTTCGATGCAGGTAAGCTGAGGGCCAACATACGGCTGAGCAAAGGCGAGGAACAACAAATGGTCCTCACCGCGCAAGCGGGCCCTGGCAGGTATCCAAACCGCCGCGAATATGCTAAGTATGAGCCTGAACCAGATGTTTCAGACTTAATCCGCAAAACCGAGCAGGGGAAGTCACAGACGGCGCGACAACAGGCTGCAGAATTCCGCCCTCGCGAAATTCTGCAGCCTATCGTTGCTCTTGCGTGCACCCTTTAAGCGGAACGACTCTAATGGCATGTTGAACTGCATTCACACGACCGCGAGTTCGTCAACCCAGTATCCTTCACGATTGTAGTGCCCATACAAGCCTGTTTCGTAATCCCGTGTCAGCAATGACTCATCGGTGTATTCTGGTGCAACCTTGATGGTCTCGCGAGATAGGCCGATTGCGACTTCCCGTTCTTCCCAACTCACGTTCTCGATCCACTTTGGTGAAATCAGAACCTTTTTCCCAGGCCACCAGTTCCTTGTAGCCACAACTAGGTAACGAATTGCCCAGGTCTCGTCATCGATGATGAAGTCATTGACATGGCCGATCTCGCCGTCAAGCGCGACGAAATGGTAGCCCGCTACCTCGTCGGTGCTGCGCAGATGGGGGTCCCATTCGATTGTTTCCGAGACGGGCCGGATCTGTCTGGTGCGATCGAGCTTAAGATGCGCATAGCTTCCCCACATGTATGGCCCACCCCAATAGTTCGGAAGGTCATAGTATCCGTTCTGGACAGTGCCCAGTTCTCTGCTGGAATCAGGATCGCTTGTTGGCCAGGCGGAGGTTGGATAGTTCGGTGGCCATCTCGATCCAGCGGTCCATGAGCGTCTTCATGACCTCGTAGTTCTTCAGTTCCCGGCGGACGGTGTTGAGGTCTTCCTTGCGCACGAACTTCGAGCTGCTCTTTCCCTTGCGCGTAAAACTTATCTGATAATAGGGGCCGTGCTTCTCAGGCGGCGTGGCCTTGCACCGGCATCCGGGGGTGCCGCAGACGTTGTACTGGGTCGAGAGACTGCCTGGACGCAGATCGCCGAGCGCGGCCAGTTGCCCCTTCACCCTCTCGATTTGCCGGAGCAAGAGCTTTTCCCTGGAGATTGTCATTGATTAAAAGCATAACGCCAAGGATGCCGATTTGCGAGTCGTGTGACCGCTAGCACTATACGGCTATCGGCTATCGTGCTTGCATCGATATTATGCCCCTCTGGATCGCCTGGTTCGATGCCGTGCGCGCTCTGCGTCCGGCCTGCAGAAGATTCCTTACCTTCCTCTGGACGATTCTGGTCCTGGTCGGCCTCTCGTGCCGCCCGGAGCGGGCCGGCGTCACCAGCCTGGTTCGCCTCTTCGGCTTCGGCAACCGAGGCTATCGGCGCTTCCTGCACCTGTTTCATAGCCGCGCCCTGGATCTTGACGCGCTCACCGCCTGCTGGGCGCGGCTGTGTTTGCGACTCTTCCAGCCCGTCGCCGTGGGAGAGCGGCTCGTCTGCCTGGCCGATGGCATCAAGGCTCCCAAAGAAGGCCGCAAGATGCCCGCCGTCAAGCTGCTCCATCAGCAGTCGGCAAGTAACTCGAAGCCGGACTACATCATGGGCCATAGCTTTCAGGCCGTCAGTTTACTGGTCCAGGGGCCTGGCCACGTCGCCGCCGTGCCGCTGGTCTCGCGCATTCACGAGGGGTTGATCTGGTCCAACCGGGACACGCGCACCCTGCTCGATAAGTTGGCCTTGCTGCTGTTTTCTCTGGCTGGCATCGTCGATCGCAAACTGCTGCTGGTCGCCGATGCCTACTACGCCTCGGGAAAGATGATCACGAAGTTACTCGGCCAGGGACATCAACTCGTCACCCGCGCCAAGTCGAACGCAGTGGCCTACTGGCCTGCGCAGGTGCCCGCGCGCCGTCGCCGCGGACGGCCAAGGCTCTACGGCGAAAAAGTGAAGCTCAAGGATCTGGCCCGCGACGAGAGCCGGTTTATCTGCGCTCCAAGCCCCGTCTACGGCGAGCAGAATGTTACGCTGCGCTATCGCGCCATCGATCTCCTGTGGCGGCCGGCGGGACGGCTGGTGCGCTTCGTCATAGTTTGTCATCCGATGCGCGGCACGATCTTCCTGCTGGCCACCGATCTGACTCTGGAGCCGCTTGAGATCGTCCTGCTCTATGGCTACCGCTTCAAAATCGAGCTAGGCTTCCGGCAAGCCGTGCATGTAGTAGGAAGTTACGCATACCACTTTTGGATGGCCGACATGAAACCGCGCCGCCGCGGACAGGGCGACCAGTATCTGCACCGAGAAAGCCAAACTTACCGCGACGCCGTCTGCCGCAAGATGAATGCATTTCACTTGCATGTGCAGTTGGGCTGCGTCGCGCAGGGGCTACTTCAGCACCTGGCATTGAATCACATGGCCGAGGTCTGGCGCCTTTTCCGCAGTTGGTTGCGCACCATGAATCCCGCGATGCCACCCTCGGAACTGGTCGTGGCCTGCGCGCTGCGCGCGACACTGCCGGAATTTCTCCAGGCTGCGGCGCTCCCGCACAAACTGAGAATTATTCTCCGCCGCTACACGGAGCCCAACAACGCCTCGCAATCCAACAACTGCGCCGCGGAGATCGCCGCATGAAACAGAGGGAACTTAGCACTGACCAGTCCACTTCTTTCACCTGCAATGGCGGACTACCTCGTGCCAGTACATGACATTTGCAGTATTTTTTGCGGAATCGCCTGTGGATGGGACCCCCGTCAGACCAGGGCATGTGCTCTCCCACAGCCTCGCAAGTATCGAACAGGCCTGCTCAGGAATGCAGGTCACAATTGCTCATCAGAGAGGTCCGCTGTCTCGGTGCAGGGATTCCATGCCGGCAACAGAGAAACCCGAGGCAGTGGACTTTGACTGTGCAAGAGTGCACAGCCTTTGTTCGTCCCAAGGGAGAACAATAGACATTCGCCGCGAATATTGCACGGCTCGGAGCGGTGTGGAAACTCGGTCGGATCGCTCTATGGAATGGTCGTAGTTCAGGCAACGGTTAAGCCGCGGCGATGAGTGCAACGAACGTAATCTTCGCGATTCATGCAGTCCAGGTGCATCGCAAATGTTAGGCCAGGAATTCATCGCAATCTCAGAATTCGCATGGAAGAGCCACTTGATGCGTTCGATCCGATCGAGCATTCGGCTATCGATGTTCTCCCGGGTTTCTCCGACTTATACCGTTCTCACCGATCAACGGCTTCACCGTTCAGGTTGGAGTTCATGAATTGAGGCTACTGTGGCAGTCGGGCATCAGAATGAAGCGGATTCTCCGAATCTCGGGTCGATCGTCTCGGTGCGAGGCGGCGTTGTCGATGTGAGATTTGATCGCCGCCTGCCTCCAATCTTCTCCGTTCTCCACGCTGGGGCCGAAGGCAAGATCATCGTCGAAGTCATGGCCCAGCTCGACGCTACCCGGGTCCGGGGCATCGCGTTAACGCCGACTGAGGGCCTGGCTAGGGGAATGCAAGCTGAAGATTCAGGCAAGCAGCTCGAAGTGCCTGTCGGCAAGGAAATCATGTCGCGGATGTTCGACGTATTTGGATCTGCCATTGACCGCAAGCCGCCGCCGCAGAATGTTCAATGGCGGACAATCCATCGGGCTCCCCCGCCACTGTCGGAGCGTTCGACAAAGTCCGAGATCTTCGAGACGGGTATCAAGGCGATAGACGTGCTTGTGCCGCTGGAGCGCGGGGGCAAAGCTGGATTGTTCGGTGGCGCGGGTGTGGGCAAGACAGTGCTTCTCACCGAGATGATCCACAACATGATCGGCCATCAACAGGGCATGAGCATTTTTTGTGGAATCGGCGAGCGTTGCCGTGAAGGCGAAGAACTCTATCGCGGCATGAAAGACGCTGGCGTTTTGAACAACATGGTGATGGTCTACGGCCAGATGAACGAGCCGCCGGGTTGCCGGTTTCGTGTCGGCGCGGCAGCCCTTACGATGGCCGAATATTTTCGCGACGATGAGCATCGCGACGTTCTTCTATTGATCGACAACATCTTCCGCTTCATTCAAGCCGGCATGGAAGTCTCCGGCCTTCTGGGAGAAATGCCCTCAAGACTCGGCTACCAGTCAACCATGGGTACCGATCTATCGGGCCTTGAGGAGCGTATCGCCAATACACATGCCGGAGCCATTACTTCGATCCAGGCAGTCTACGTGCCGGCGGACGATCTGACCGACCCTGCCGCGGTGCATGTGTTTTCACATCTTTCTGCATCCATTGTCCTGTCGCGCAAACGGGCGAGCGAGGGACTCTATCCCGCAATCGATCTGCTCCAGTCGAGTTCGAAAATGGCCACGCCCGGCATCGTAGGCGACCGGCATTACAACCTCGCGCAGGAGATTCGCCGGACTCTGGCGCAGTACGAATCCCTCAAGGACATTGTGGCCATGCTTGGCATGGAACAGCTTTCTCTCGAGGATCGGAACGCCGTTGCGCGGGCTCGCCGGTTGGAACGCTTCCTGACGCAGCCGTTCTTCACTACGGAACAATTCAGCGGAATGAAGGGCAAGCTCGTGAGTCTCAAAGACTCACTGGATGGCTGCGAACGCATTCTCCGCGATGAGTTCAAGGACTACCCGGAAAGCGCGCTCTATATGATTGGCGCGATTGGGGAGGCCAAGAAACCCGAGGCAAAACAGCCAGACGTGAAGAAGCCAGGCGCGAAGCAGCCTGAGACAAAGAAGCCGAACGAGGAAAAGCCGGAAGACAAGAAGACCGACCCACAACCAAAGGCTGCGAATGTGAGTACCCATGAATCTTAGAATCCTGCTCCCCTTTGGAGTCTTCGCCGAGAAAGTCGATGTGTTACGCGTCATCGCCGAAACGACCGATGGATCTTACGGTCTGCTGCCAAACCGGCTCGACTGCGTTGCCGCCCTTGTTCCCGGAATTCTCGCTTACGAAGCGAAAGACAGTGGGGCGGTCTATGTCGGGATTGATCAAGGTGTGCTGGTGAAGGCGGGCGCTCAGGTGACCGTATCCGTGCGTCGCGCCATTGGTGGATCGGATTTGGGACAGCTCAAAGACGCAGTCGAGCGCGACTTCCTGAAACTGGACGAACAGGAGCGCAATGTCCGCACTGCGGTTGCGAAGATGGAAAGCAGCTTGATGGGACGTCTGGCGGAGTTTGAATATGACCGATGAGAGAGCGAATCAATCCTCGTCTTCGGACAAAGAGTTTGTCGGGCAAGTCAGCGCAAAGGCTGCCCGCAAACTCCGCGGGCAGAAGAATGGTCAACAGACTGTCTGGTTCGGCCTTGGTATGTCAGGACTGATCGGTTGGTCGGTAGCAGTGCCAACCGTCGTTGGAGCAATGATCGGTCTGTGGTGGGACAACCATCATCCAGAAGCCCATTCATGGACACTCATCTTGCTGACCATTGGTCTTTGCGTGGGTTGCGCAAATGCCTGGCATTGGGTGGATCAGGAAAACAAAGCGATTCAAGACGAGCAGGAGGATAAGCATGAATGAGGCATTGATTCTAGCCGGGAGTCTGCTCGCCGGTATTCTGCTTGGAGCATTCTTCTTTGGTGGGCTTTGGTGGACGATTCGATCACGTTCTCCATCGCAATGGTCCGGTCTAATCTTCGCCGGGAGTCTTCTAATCAGAATGGCAATTGCTGTGACGGGATTCTATCTCGTGTCTCATGGCGACTGGCGGAAGCTGGTGGCCTGCCTGGCTGGCTTCCTGCTTGCTCGCATTGCTGTGACGCGCCTCATACGTCTTCCAGTCGCCAAGAGCACACGCATCCTGCAAGAAGGTGGACAATGATCGCTCCCGTCGTGAACATAACGTCCGACCAGCAGATATTTTGGCAGTACGGTTTTGCCAAACTCAACGAAACCATCGTAACGACCTGGGCCATGATGATCGCAATGACATTGGGATCATTCCTGATTACCCGAAGGCTTTCCACCGGGCGGACCATTTCACGATGGCAAAGTGCGCTTGAGATGATTGTGACCGGCATTGAGGGACAGATCAAAGAGGTTGGTCTCGACGAACCAAGAAAGTATCTCGCATTCCTAGGCACACTCTTCCTTTTTATTGGGACGTGCAGCGTATGCATCGTTTTTCCTGGATTTAAGCCGCCGACGGGCTCACTCTCAACCACGGCAGCCCTCGCGCTCTGCGTCTTTATCGCAGTTCCTCTGTTTGGAATTCGCGAGCAGGGCATTGCCGGCTATCTTAGGACATACATCAAGCCGACCGTGATCATGTTGCCGTTCAATATCATCAGTGAACTTTCGCGCACACTTGCGCTGGCAATCCGTCTCTTCGGCAATATGATGAGCGGTGTCATGATCGTCGGAATTCTTCTCACCATCACGCCCTTCATCTTCCCCATCGTCATGACGGTCCTCGGTCTGCTGACCGGTTCAGTGCAGGCCTATATATTCAGCATTTTGGCCGCCGTCTACATTGCTGCCGCCACACGAGTCATCAAACCCAAGGCTGCTGTTGAGGCCCACCCGGAGCCGAGACCTGCGTAATGGCTCCAACAATAGGAAGGAATCCCAATGGATAGCGCCACCATCGTTGCAGTAGTTTCCATCGCCACCGCCGGCATCACCACAGGCTTCGGCTGCATGGGGCCGGCGCTCGGAGAAGGCCGTTCCGTGGCCGCCGCCATGACCTCGTTGGCGCAGCAACCGGACGCCGCGCCCACGATTACCCGTACTCTGTTTGTGGGTCTGGCAATGATCGAGTCCACAGCGATTTACACCTTTGTCGTCTCCATGATTCTCATTTTCGCCAATCCATTTTGGAATCACTTTCTATCGCAAGCCGTAGGGAAGTGAGCAATGCTTATTGACTGGTTCACTGTTGGAGCGCAGATTGTCAACTTCCTCATCCTGGTGTGGTTGTTGAAGCAATTTCTCTATAAGCCCATCCTCGATGCCATTGACGCGCGGGAGAAGAAAATTGCCGCTGAACTGGCAGACGCCGACACGAAGAGGACCGAGGCCGAAAAGGAGCGTGCCGATTTTGAAAACAAGAACAAAACATTTGACCAACAGCGGAGCGCTCTTGTTGCCAAAGCTACCGATGAAGCGAAGGCCGAACGCGAGCGCCTCGTCGATCAAGCCAAAAAGGATGCGGATGGCTTGCGGGCAAGCCAGATGGATGCCCTGCGCAGCGATCAAAGTCGGCTGGGCAGTGAGATTACCCTTTTGGCCGAGAAAGAGGTCTTTGCAATTGCGCGAAAGACACTCACGGACCTGGCCACCGTTAGTCTTGAAGAGCGAGTTGGAGAAGCATTCACACGCCGCTTGCGGGAACTTGATCCGAAGTCAAAAGAGCTGTTAGGCGCCGCCCTCAAGAATTCGCCGGAGCCGGCCCTCGTTCGCAGTGCGTTCGATCTGCCAGCCAACCAGAGGGCTGCAATTCAAAACGCCCTCAACGAAACATTCTCAGCAGTGGTGCGGATCAAATTCGAAGAATCGCAGGACGCAATCTGCGGCATCGAATTGTCCGCCAATGGCCAGAAGGTTGCGTGGAGTATTTCGAGCTATCTCGCTGGGTTGAGCAAGAAGGTTGGTGACCTCGTAGGCGAAAAATCCCCTGCGGCCGTCAACGATACAAAAAAATCAGAAACGGATGCCACACCGAAGCCGGAGACTGCAAAAGCAGCCGAACCCGAACCTGCTGCTCTCGCTGGAGCCAAATGAATCCATCAGCCGACATTTTGCAACCGGCAATAGAGCGCGCCTTTGCGCAGCTGCATCATGGGCGCGAGGAGTTCACGGCAAAGCTGACTCCGCATGAAGTGGGCATCGTCACAAAAGTCTCTACGGGAATCGCAACGTTTACCGGACTTCCCAGCGTTGGTTACGAGGAGATCGTTACATTCCCTGGCGGTCTGCTTGGCATTGCATTCAATATTGACGAAGAAGAGGTCGGTGTCATCCTGCTCGGTGACTACCAGAACCTGCACGCTGGCGACGAGGTGCAACGGACCAACCGCGTGATGGACGTGCCCGTAGGCGACGGTCTGCTGGGGCGCGTGATCGACCCGCTAGGTAATCCGTTGGACGGCAAGGCCTCGGTCGCCACGGAAAAGCGTCTCCCTATTGAACGTCCTGCTGCGCCCATCATGGATCGCGCGGCGGTCAGCGTACCTTTGCAGACCGGCCTGGAGGTGGTTGATGCACTCGTTCCGATTGGTCGTGGACAGCGCGAATTAATTCTTGGTGATCGCCAGACCGGAAAGACTGCCATCGCCATCGATACGATCCTGAATCAACGCGGGCAGAATGTGGTGTGTATCTATTGTGCAATTGGCCAACGCGCGGCCGCTGTGGCTAAAGTGGTGGCGAACCTCGACAAGCAGGGTGCGATGGATTACACCATTGTGGTTGTCGTAGAAGACAACAATGCGCCCGGCCTCGTCTACATCACGCCTTATGCGGCAACAAGCATCGCAGAATACTTCATGGAAAAGGGACGCGATGTGCTGATCGTCTACGACGATCTCACTCACCATGCCCGCGCCTATCGCGAACTTTCGCTATTGCTCCGCCGTCCTCCGGGACGTGAAGCCTTCCCCGGCGACATCTTCTATATTCATTCGCGAATGCTGGAACGCTCAACCCATCTCAGCAAGGAACGCGGTGGCGGCTCTCTCACGGCGCTGCCTATCATCGAAACTGAAGCTCAGGATATATCCGCTTACATCCCTACGAACCTCATCTCCATCACCGACGGGCAGGTCTACCTTTCTCCCACTTTGTTTCAACTCGGAATCCTCCCGGCAGTCGACGTTGGCAAGTCGGTTTCGCGTGTCGGCGGAGCGGCGCAGAGGGCCGCGTATCGCGCAGTTGCGGGTAGCCTCAAGCTTGCTTACTCACAGTTTGAAGAACTGGAAGCCTTCGCAAAATTCGGTACCCGCCTTGATGAAGCGACGCAAAAGACTATCGACCACGGACAACGTATTCGCGCCTGCCTCAAGCAATCCGAATCTCACCCCGTGTCCATGATCGAACAGATCATTGTGCTTTTGGCTTTGACTGCGGGACTCTTCGATACCCTGCCGATCGACAAAGTGAATGACGCCGAACATGCGCTTCAGAAAGCCACGGCCGATATTCCACAGGATGTGGCGAAGCGGCTCACCTCGGCTGATAAGTTCAGCGATGACGATCGAAAGGCGATCCTCGAAATCGCTCAATGTGCTTTGGCTTCGCTTCAACCGGTTCCAGCGGCCAAACCCGCTACGAAGCCTGCGCCATGAGCGGAACCAGCGAAAGCCTGACGCGGAAGATCTCTGGAGCGGGGGATCTGGAGGCCGTCGTTCGTTCCATGAAGGCGCTTGCCGCATCGAGCATTGGACAGTATCAAGAAGCCGTCCACTCGCTCGATGAATATGCAACCACGGTGGAACTCGGCTTGACCGCGTGCCTTCGTCAATCCGGACCAGGCTACGATACGGCAGAAACAGGATCGAGGAAGAAGCATGGCATCGGAGCAATTGTCTTTGGTTCGGACCAGGGTCTAGTTGGAAGGTTCAATGAAGTGGTCGTGGAATATGCCGTCAACACACTCAAAGCTCTGCCCGGCACAATCACGAAGATATGGCCACTCGGAGAGCGCATCCACGCCCTTCTGGCCGATTCCGGACAACCGACTGCCGGGATCTTGCCCGTGCCAAGCTCTGTCAACGCCATCACTGGACTCGTCGGAGAGATTCTGATCGACGTCGAAGCGACTCTGGAGCGCGGGGAAGTAGTGGAGGTGTATCTCTTCCACAACCACCCCAAATCAGGCTCGGTTTACGAACCCATCGGCAAGCGGTTACTGCCTTTGGATCTCGCCTGGCAGAAGCAGCTTGCCGCTGCCCCGTGGCCAACCAAACTGCCTCCGAAAGTCATCCAAGGAACCACGTCGCCACTACGCGCATTCATACGCGAATACCTGTTTGTCTTGCTTTTTCAAGCGTGTGCCGAGTCGCTTGCCAGCGAAAATGCCAGCCGCCTGGCCGCGATGCAGCGGGCAGAGAAGAACATTGACGGAATCCTGGAAGACTTGAACCTCAAGTTGCATCGCATACGGCAGGAGTCGATTGACGAGGAACTCTTTGATGTCATCTCGGGTTACGAGGCTCTGACCGCTGTCCAACGGCCACGCTCTTGAACAACTTCATCAAGGCTCTTTCTTCAGCCTGTCTTGTGCACAACGGCTCAGATTCTCGATCAATCCGAGTCGATACTGAATCGGAGTAGTCTTAACTGCTCGCGCGACTCATTGCTCCGACGCAAGGAGTTGGGCTGAATTGTCTGCGGTCAATCAGATTTACAGAGGCAAATGAACAAAATGACGATCGATTCGAAGGCCTACCATGTGCCGCCAGACAAGAAACTCAACCTGAGCGAGTGGCCGACGGCTGGACCGGCACTGACCACATCGAAGAAGCACTATCACAAACTGCTTGAAGAACACGTGAAGGATCTCAGCGCATTGCAGCAACTTCACTATGCAGCCAACCGCCATGCGCTCCTGCTCATCTTCCAGGGCATGGACGCTGCCGGCAAAGATGGCGCCATTAGGCACGTCATGTCCGGGATCAATCCACAGGGATGTGAAGTCTTCAGCT
This sequence comes from uncultured Acidobacteriaceae bacterium, assembly GCA_963799145.1. Taxonomy (GTDB): domain Bacteria; phylum Acidobacteriota; class Terriglobia; order Terriglobales; family Acidobacteriaceae; genus Telmatobacter. Next base: position 14,229 of record CAWCWQ010000007.1, read on the forward strand.
TCAAACAACCCAGCGCCGAAGAACTGGAACATGATTTCCTCTGGCGCACTGCGTGCCGCCTTCCAGAGCGCGGCCGCATCGGCATCTTCAATCGTTCTTACTACGAAGAAGTACTCGTCGTCCGCGTCCATCCAGAAGAGCTTCGCAACGAAGGGCTCTCAAAACAGCTACAGGATGACAAGTCGATATGGGACGATCGGTATCGCTCCATCGTGGATTTCGAAAAGCACCTTGACCGGAACAGTACGCGCGTCGTCAAGGTATTCCTGCACATTTCGAAGGATGAGCAGCGGAAGCGGTTTCTGGCGCGCATCGACGATCCTGAGAAGAACTGGAAGTTGAGTCTCGCAGACATTCACGAAAGAGAGTTCTGGAAGGACTACGTGAAGGCTTATGAAGAGTGCCTAAGCGTAACCAGCACGCATCGCGCTCCCTGGTATGTTGTTCCCGCAGACGACAAGGACGACGCCCGCCTGATCGTCTCTCAGATCGTTCTTGACGCGCTAAGGGGACTGAAACCGTCTTATCCCGCAACAACCCAGAAGCATCGGGCCGAATTGAAATCAATCCGCAAGATGCTTGCGCAGTGAAGCCGTGCCTTATCACGGTTGAAGCGAACAGTCTGAAGTCTGAAAGCCGCTGCCAGGATGTGAGCAGTTGCAGAGAATGAGAAAGGATACGCTACTATGGTCACCACCGAACCCCCCATTAAAGTAGAGAAGGACGACGCGCCCCAGCCCTTCAGCAAGAACTTCGATCAGTTTGGCAGTTCATCAGGGTTCATCTTCGACGTGAGTCTCTCGACCGCGGTTGCAGCCGACGGCAAGACTGAAGAGAGAGCACCAAAGCCCACGGGACCGCTCTCGCCAGAAATGCTGGAAAAGATGAATCGTTACTGGCGGGCAGCGAATTATCTGTGCATCGGCCAGATCTACTTGTTTGAGAATCCTCTTTTGCGGGAACCGCTCAAAGCAGAACAGATCAAGCCAAGGCTACTCGGTCATTGGGGAACCTCGCCTGGACAGAACTTCATCTACATTCACCTGAATCGCCTCATCAAAGAGCATGATGCGGACATCATCTATATCTCCGGCCCAGGACACGGAGGCCCTTCACTGAATGCCTGCTCCTATCTCGAAGGCTCTTACACCGAGGTTCATCCGGAGATCACGCACGATGAAGACGGCCTGCGGCTCATGTTTCGCAAGTTCTCCACACCGGGCGGCGTGCCAAGCCACTGCGGGCCGCATGTGCCGAATTCAATGCACGAAGGTGGAGAGCTTGGCTACTCGCTGGTTCACGCATTCGGCGCGGCTTTCGACAATCCGGATCTGATTGTGGCCTGCGTCATCGGCGACGGCGAATCCGAGACCTGTCCACTGGAAGGAAGCTGGAAGTCAGTCAACTTCGTCAATCCTGTGCGAGACGGCGCAGTGCTGCCGATTCTTCATCTCAATGGATATAAAATCTCTGGGCCAACCGCACAGGGACGGACGAGCGATGCCGACTTGAAGGCCCTCTATGTGGGGCGTGGTTACAAGCCCTACTTTGTTGAGGGCGATGATCCCGAAGTCGTGCATCAACTCCTCGCTCAAACGCTTGAGGATTGTTATGCCGAGATTCGTGGGATTCAGCAGGAGGCTCGCAAGAACGGTTTCAAGGTGCAGCCTATCTGGCCCATGATCATCTTTCGCACGCCCAAGGGATGGACCTGCCCGAAAGAAGTGGACGGAATCCCAATTGAAGGCACCTTCCGCGCGCATCAGGTTCCGCTGGCATCGGTGAAAGACAATCCCGAACATCTCAAAATTCTTGAAGCATGGATGAAGAGTTACAAGGCCGAGGAACTCTTCGACGAAAACGGCAAGTTCCTTGATGAACTTGCGGCTCTCGCACCTGTGGGCAATCGACGCATGGGGGGAAATCCCCATGTGAATGGGGGACGCGAACTGATCACCCTCGCCCTGCCCGATTTTACCGACTACGCCCTCGAAATTCCCGGCCCCGGTGAGGTTCTGGCCGAGGCGCCGCGCAAGTTGGGCGATTTCTTCCGGGACATCTTCAGAATGAATCTGACAAACTTCCGCATGTTCTGTCCCGATGAATCGAATTCCAATCGATTGAACTCCATCTTCGAGGCTACCAAACGCTGTTCGATGGCAGAGATTGTGTCGATCGACGATGAACTGGGCCCGGATGGGCGCGTGATGGAAGTGCTGAGCGAGCATCTCTGCCAGGGATGGCTTGAAGGGTACCTGCTTACAGGGCGTCATGGCATGTGGTCCTCTTATGAGGCTTTCGCGCAGGTGGTTGATTCGATGACCACTCAACATGCCAAGTGGCTTGAGCAATGCCGCGAGTATCCCTGGCGCAGACCGCTCGCGTCTCTCAATGTTCTGCTCACAAGTCATGCATGGCGCAACGACCACAATGGCTTCAGCCACCAGGCAACCGGTTACGTAGACAATGCGCTGGCACGCAGGAGTGAAGTGATCCGCGTGTACTATCCACCTGACTCCAACTGTCTGCTGAGCGTCTTTGACCATTGCCTGCGCAGCCGTAATTACGTCAATGTTGTCACCTGCGGCAAGCAGCCACAGCTCCAGTGGTTGAACATGGACGAAGCTTTGGAGCACTGCTCAAAAGGCGCGTCCACATGGAAGTTTGCAACCAATGATGAAGGCGGCGAGCCGGATGTTGTACTGGCCTGCGCCGGCGATGTACCCACTATCGAGACCTGCGCGGCCTCGTGGTTGCTACAGAAGTGCGTACCAGGAATCAAGGTGCGCGTCGTCAATGTTGTGGACCTGATGACTCTGATGTTTCCCGACAAGCATACACACGGAATGGACGAAATGTCGTTCAACGAACTGTTTACCGAGACGGCGCCGGTGATCTTTGCCTTCCACAACAATCGCTGGCTCATTCACACGCTGGTTCATGGGCGCTCCAATGAAGCTCGCTTCCATGTGCATGGTTATATGGATCAGGGAACAACTACGACACCATTCGATATGGTGGTTCTGAATGAGATGAGCCGCTTCCACCTTGCTCTGGATGCGCTGAAGCACATTCCTCGCCTCCGTTTGCAAGCCGAGAATGCAATCAACTTCTTCAATCAGGAATTGCAAAGCCACCACGACTATATTCGTGAGCACCTGGAAGACATGCCGGAGATCAGGAACTGGCAGTGGACGAAGGACTTCAGTGATGCCACTGCACCGGCTCCGATGGCCAAGGGGCATCCCGAGAAAGCGATGTTCACCGACAGTTAAGCAGCAACGCAACGAGGAGGCAGAGGCCGTTGGATACACTGAGGCCTCTGCTTCTTTGCTTTATGCCAGGAGGACGGCTTGAGCGAATCAGAGAAAGCAAAGACACTGCCCAAAAAAAAGGAGGGTGTTGACGCACTCAATGAGTTGGCGCTTAACCTGCACTGGTCATGGAATCATGGCGCAGATGAAGTGTGGAAGCGTCTCGATGCAGAACTTTGGGCGACTACGCAGAATCCTTGGGTCATCTTGCAGACTGTCTCTCACGAAAGGATCAAGGCTGCATTAGGCGATGTGGAGTTCCGCGGCCGTCTCGACAGCCTGCTTCAGCGTAATGGTGAATCCTATCAAGCTGACGCATGGTTCCAGCGCAAGCATCCGGACAATGCTCGCACGACGGTCGCATACTTCAGCATGGAATTTATGTTGAGCGAAGCATTGCCCATCTATTCAGGTGGGCTTGGAAATGTAGCGGGAGATCAGATGAAAGCGGCGAGCGACCTGGGTGTTCCAGTCGTGGGTGTTGGGCTGCTATACGGTCAAGGATACTTCCGTCAGGACTTCGATTCGGAAGGCCGCCAGCAAGCGCTCTATCCGGTTAACGATCCTGGCCAGCTTCCCATCAGGCCGCTTCGACAGAAAAATGGTGAGTGGCTTCGGTTACAGATCCACTTATCGGGAGCACTGATCTGGCTCCGCTGCTGGGAGGTCTCTGTTGGCAGGACAAAGCTTTACCTGCTCGACACAAACGATTTCGCAAATACTGCCGCGCATCGGGGAATCACCAGTGAACTTTATGGCGGCGATGCGGAGATGCGGCTGAAGCAGGAGATCATTCTCGGGATCGGTGGGTGGCGCTTGCTGCGAGCGCTCGGTTTGCAACCTGAAGTCTGCCATCTCAATGAAGGCCATGCGGCCTTTGCGGTGCTCGAACGGGCGCGCTGTTATATGGAGGATCATAAGAAGCCGTTCGATCTTGCTCTGGCTGTTACGCGGGCCGGAAATATCTTTACGACACACACCGCGGTTGCCGCTGGATTCGATCGCTTTGATCCGAAACTCATCCGGCAGTATCTTGACCACTATGCGCAGGATGAACTTTGCATCTCGCTTGACGAACTGCTGAAGATCGGAAGACAGAATCCTGCTGACAATGCAGAGCCTTTCAATATGGCCTATCTCGCTCTTCGGGGCAGTGGCCGTGTAAATGGCGTGAGCAAACTGCACGGCGAAGTGAGCCGGCAGATATTCCAGCCACTCTTCCCACATTGGCCACAGGCAGAAGTTCCTATTGGCTCAGTGACCAATGGCATTCATGTGCCGACCTGGGATTCGGTTGAGGCCGATACACTGTGGACCACAGCTTGCGGAAAAAAGCGCTGGCGCGGAGATCGCGCAGTCGAAGATGACATTCGCCAACTCACCGACGAACAAATCTGGCAGATGCGGACCACAGAGCGAAAGACGCTGATTGATCGGCTGCGTAAACGGTATGCCCGCCAACTCTCTTCAGAAGGCGGAGACCCATCGGATGCGAACAATATCTTCGACGGAAATGCGCTCACTCTGGGATTTGCGCGGCGCTTTGCGACCTACAAGCGCCCTGATCTTCTCCTGCTTGATTCAGAGCGGCTAGTTCGCCTTGTTTCCGACCCCCAACGGCCGGTACAACTGATTCTTGCCGGCAAAGCACACCCTCAGGATTTTCCTGGGCAGGCATTGATCAAGAAGTGGAAGGATTTCATACGGCGTCCAGAAGTTCGTTCGAGAGTCGTCTTTCTAAGCGACTACGACATGATGCTGGCGCAGCACATGGTGCATGGAATTGACTTATGGATCAATACACCGCGCCGCCCGTGGGAGGCTTGCGGAACGAGTGGTATGAAGGTTCTTGTGAATGGCGGCTTGAATTTGTCGGAGTTGGACGGATGGTGGGCTGAGGCTTACTCCCCCGAAGTGGGATGGGCCGTCGGTGACGGCAAAGAGCATGGAGACGATCCTGCCTGGGATCGCACAGAGGCTGAAGCCGTCTATGCCGCATTGGAGGACGAAGTCATTCCGCAGTTCTACGAACGGAATGAAAAGGGCCTGCCGCTGAAGTGGCTGGAACGTGTCCGAGAGAGCATGGCAAGGCTTACTTCGGAATTCTCTGCTACCCGCGCTATCCGCGAATATACCGAGAATCACTATCTGCCCGCTGCCTCCGGTTACCGCGAGCGTGCAGCAGGGGATAGCGCGCGTGGCGTGGGTTTGCTCCACTGGCAACAGGAGATCGATCGGCATTGGAGCACAGTGCGATTTGGCACGGTAGGAATCGAGACGCACGACGGCCAGCATTTCTTTCAGGTCGAGGTTCTTCCGGGCGACCTCAATCCAGATCAACTGACAGTCGAACTCTACGCAGACTCAGTTCAGGGAGGCCAAGCTGTTCTTGAGGTGATGATTGCACCCAAACCCAGCGCCGATGCTCCGGGCGTGCTGACCTATTCGGCCCAGGTGCCGGCATCTCGTCCCGCGAGCGAGTACACTGCGCGCATCATTCCCCGCCATCCCAACGCATCTGTGCCGCTCGAAGCGCGGCAGATCCTTTGGCAGCGCTGAGCGACGCGGCAGATCAGACAAATTGCGTCTTCTGCCCCTGCTCCTGCACCTCAACCGTAGCTTCTCATTCAAGCGGCAACAAGCGTCTTGCTCTTGGACGCAATGCAAGTCAACAAATCTTCCCAGGACTTGGCGAAGGAGGCGACCCCTTCTCCGAGAAGCTGGGCCGCCACCGCATCGGTATCAATACCAGCTTTGGCGAATTCGGCCAGCACCTCGTCGGTATGCGCGGGCAAGGCTTCACCGAATTCTTCATGATCCGCGAGGGCTTTCAGCGTGACTTCGGGCATCGTGTTTACGGTGAATGGCCTGGCAAGGGCCTGGACATAAAGCACCTTAGAGGCTTTGGGATCCTTGGTTCCGGTGCTGGCCCAAAGAAGGCGTTGCGGATGTGCGCCGGCATTCAAAATGCGCTGCGACCGCGGCGAGTCAAGCAGAGCGCGGTACCTCTCATAGGTCTCCCCGGCGATGGCGATGCCGAGTTGGTTGCGCAGTGACTCGGGTTCTTTGTGCGCTACCGCTACGTCCCAGCGGCTGACGAACAGCGAAGCTACAGAGCCGACATCGGGATTCAGCCCAGCGGCGATGCGCCGCTCGATGCCGCGCAGGTATGCCTCGGCGGCGGCGACATATTGCGCGCCGGAGAACAACAGGGTCACATTAATCGGCACTCCTGCGAAGATTGCCTCCTCAATGGCTGGGAGGCCCTCGTTGGTGCCCGGAATCTTGACGAATAGATTGGGCCGTCCCGCGCGGTCGTGTAGCACTTTGGCAGCGGAAAGAGTTCCGGCCGTGTCGCGAGCCAGCAGGGGCGAGACCTCCAGGGACACCCAGCCATCCACACCATTGGTCCGGTCGTAGATCGGACGGAAGAGATCGGCGGCCTGCCTGAGATCTTCGATTGCCAGTTCGAAGAAGATCGCCTCGCTCGATTTTTCCTCCTTCCGCTTCTTGCTGATCGCGTCGTCATAGTCGTGACTATTCTTGATGGCGTGATCGAAGATCGTGGGGTTTGAGGTGAGCCCCGTAACCGACAAATCCTGGATATAGCGGCGGAGCGTGCCGCTAGTCAGCAGACCGCGGGTGATGTTATCGAGCCAGATGCTCTGGCCGATTTCGTGTAGCTTCTGCGTAGCATTCATTTCATTCCTCTTCCAACACTGTTCATTACACGGATGCTTGCGTCCTTCCTGGCTCAACTGACGGCGATGATCCAGGCATCTGCCTGCGCAGCCTCCGAAGGCGGGAACAACTTCACCGGGCAGGGCATGAGGAAGCTGAATATCCTCACCATTTGTGCGATCCAGTCCACGTCTGTGACCACCGCGACGCGCTCCCAGCGCGTGGGAGGTTCCACCCCAATCTTCAAGTCCTCCCAGAGAGCACCTGGGTCGTAGCCGGTGAAATCCGCAGAGGTCTTGTAGAGAAGCCGGATCTTGTCGTGCCGTTTGAGCGCTTCGAGAATGGCCGGGACAAGAATCCCGTCATAATCCTCTTTTGTGACCTGTCCCTTGCAGGAGAGCGCTATAACGTTGTCGGGAAAGTTCTTCAGAATCTCGATCATGGAACATCCTCCATCGCGCTTGGTAAGTACCAATTACCGGCCTATACTCAGTGGAACCGCATAGCTAACATTGAATTCTAAAGGATGACCAGGCTGCCTCCTGTTCACTTTTGACCTGATTCAACTGAGCATTGCCCCTGATAGTATAGATAGCGCTTCCGGTGTCAGAGGAGCATGGCCGCGGCAATCGAGAATCCTCCGATGAATTGGACACAGTAGATTCGGGAATTACAGAGCTGAAACATGAAACGAGCAGGCACAAATGAATTCGCAAATGCTGAGAGATACCGCACAGGTCCTTGTCGCAGACGATAAGGGCCTGCTGGCGATGGACGAGAGCACTCCGACCTGCAACAAACGATTTGCCGGCTTGGGGATTCCGCAGACCGTCGTGGCTCGACGAGCCTACCGCGAATTGATTGTGACCACTCCAGGGCTTGGAGAGTGCATCGGCGGGGCGATCCTCTACGACGAGACGATACGTCAGCAAAAGAGCGATGGCACTCCGTTTGTCAAAGTCCTCATCGACGCGGGAATCATTCCTGGAATCAAAGTGGATGCGGGCGCCAAGGAGTTGGCAGGACATCCCGGCGAAAAGGTGACCGAAGGCCTGGATGGATTGCGCGACCGCCTTGCTGAATACGTGCGCATGGGCGCCCGGTTTGCCAAATGGCGCGCAGTCATCACCATTGGCGACGGCATCCCCAGCTGGGGTTGCATTCATTCCAACGCACATGCTCTGGCTCGCTATGCGGCGCTGTGCCAGGAAGCAGGTCTCGTCCCTGTCGTTGAGCCTGAAGTGCTCATGGATGGCGATCATGCGCTGGACCAGTGTTGCCAAGTGACTGACAAAGTGCTGCGAACTGTTTTCAGCGAGCTATTTGCGCAACGAGTCATACTGGAAGGAATGATCCTGAAACCCAATATGGTTGTTCCAGGATTGGCGTGCCCCAAACAAGAATCTATCGAGGAAGCAGCCGACGCGACGGTCAATTGCCTCTTGCGAGCCGTCCCCGCCGCCGTTCCGGCAATTGCGTTCTTGTCAGGCGGCCAATCCGCAGAGTTGGCCTCGGCTCGTTTGAATGCGATGAATGCAAGATTCAAGTCGCGGTTACCCTGGGCGTTGGCATTCTCGTTTGCCCGCGCCATCCAGCAGCCGGCCTTAGAGCTTTGGAAGGGCCATGAGGCCAATGTATCGGCGGCACAGCAGGCTTTGGTTCACCGCGCACGCTGCAACCAGGCTGCGCGCCGCGGCGAATACTCCGCAGCGATGGAGAAGAGATGACTGGAAGCAAGCACAACCGTGAGGGAAATAGTGGTGAAGACAGCGAACCGGACCCCGGTCCTTACTGGAGACGGATGCATCGTGACTGGCGGTTCTGGGTAGGTGCAATCTTCATGGCTTCGGCGCTCGCTATCTATGTTCTGAGTGGCGATCTGGCGTGGGTTCCAAACGGTCATCGGCAACCCGCGATGCCTGCAAGTGCGGCGAATTGAATCCACACTTCCAACCGCCTCAGCGACTGGACCCTCCCAGCTAGGACGCTGGTGTTAACAGTCGCTGCAATCACTGTAGGACCTCATCGAATGGAAGCATTCTATGATGAAAGTCGGGTAACGAACAGTGAGTCAAATGCCTTTGTATCCCTTGCGTTTCGAGCCAATTTATCAATATCGGTTATGGGGCGGCCGGCGTTTGTCCGGTCTGCTCTCCGCGCCGCTGCCGGGTGACGGCCCTTTTGGCGAAGCTTGGGTGCTCAGCGACCGCGACGATCATCAAAGCCAGGTTGCCAACGGACCGCTCAAGGGGCAAACCATCGGTGAATTGATGCAACAGTTCCGTGACCAACTGATCGGGCGGTCGGCCACGCGCTTCCGCCGCTTTCCGCTGCTCCTCAAGTTTCTTGATGCACGCGAAATGCTTTCAGTGCAGGTGCATCCCAGCGATGCGCGCCCAGACCTGATTCCGTCGGGGGAAACCGGGAAGACCGAAGCGTGGGTTGTGATTGAGGCAAATAAAGGAAGCCGCATCTATGCGGGCCTGAAACCGGGTACGACTGCCGGCAATCTGCGGCTTTCGCTCGCCGACGGGACAATCACGGACCACCTCGTGGGCATCGTCCCGAAGCCAGGCGACGGCGTATTCATTCCCGCTGGAACGGTTCACACCTTGGGCGGCGATGTTGTTGTTTTCGAGGTCCAGCAGAACAGCGATGTGACATTCCGCCTTTACGATTGGGGTCATGTTGACGCAAAGACCGGACAGCCACGGCCACTCCATGTCGATCAGGCGCTTGCCAGTATTGATTTTGCAAACTGCAACGGTGGCCTCGTGACTCCCGTTGTGGTGACCACCGCGCCTGTGGAGCGCGAAAAACTGTTTGATTGTGAACATTTCCTGCTGTGGCGTTTGCGCGGAGAATCGCCGTTTAACGTCGGCGCTGCCGAGATGCCGCGCGTACTCGTTTGCATTGAGGGCTCGGGGTGGCTCGAAGGCGACGGCTCCGCGTATGGTGTCGATAAAGGCGAAGTATGGCTCTTGCCTGCGGTGGTCGGCGCATGTGAATTTCACCCCAACAACGCAGTGACCTTGTTGGAAATTGCGCTGCCTGAATAGATTGAGACGGCATGAAGTCTGAGGTGGATAAATGGTGAAAAAGCTGATTGTCTTTGATCTCGACGGAACGCTCGCCGCAAGCAAATCGTCACTCGATGCCGAGATGGCGTCTCTCCTGCACGACCTGCTTGGCGTGGTCAAGGTTGCGATCATCTCCGGCGGCGCATGGTTACAGTTTGAAAAGCAGGTGCTCTCCAATCTGCCCCAGGATGACCGCCTTTCAAAGCTATCTATTCTACCCGCCTGTGGAACAGAGTTCTTTCAATACACCGGGGAGTGGAAGAAGCTCTATTCAGAAGATCTTACTGCGGAAGAAAAGCAGAAGATCGTCAGTTCCCTGAATAAAGCCACCGAAGACGCAGGCTTCTCTGTCGAAAAGACGTGGGGAGAGACCATTGAAGACCGTGGAAGCCAGGTGACGTATTCCGCACTGGGCCAGCAAGCGCCCTTGGAGGAAAAGGAGATATGGGATGCGGATTTCTCCAAGCGCAAGAAAATCAAAACGATTCTCGACACTCTGATTCCCGAGTTCTCGGTGCGACTCGGTGGCGCGACATCCATTGATGTTACCAAGCCGGGAATTGATAAAGCCTACGGGATCA
>CAWCWQ010000008.1:0-4569 GCA_963799145.1 uncultured Acidobacteriaceae bacterium
TCCGGTCTGACCCCGACTCCGCTCCGACTCCGCTCGACCCCGACTCCGCTCGACTCCGCTCTGCTGGTGCAACTCGAGGAACTGGGCCTTGCGCAGTCGCTGTGCGTGGCGGCGGCTTTCCGCCCGATGCTCAAGCAGATGGAGGATTACCTGGCGGGCCAAGCCAAGCCGCAGCTTGCCCGCCTGACCGACCCCTTCGCCGAGCGGCTGCTCGCCTTGTCGAAGCAACTTGGCTCGGCGGTGCGGAGCGAGTTGGGGCTGGCCGGACCTGCGGTCCCCTCTCCTGCTGGAGAGGGTTAGCGTGAGGGCCATTTACTCCCCTCGCCCATTCCGGGAGAGGGGCAGGGGGTGAGGGTCTTATTTTGGTGTGCGCGCAACAGGGCCATGAGGCTTCGCGGCGGCGTTAGCCGGGCGGAGGGGCAGCGCGGCGGCGGTCGGCCCGGCGGGTCTGCTTTGCGTCCGCTCGGTCGCGACGCTCTTCCGCCCGATAGACGCGAATGTGCTCCGGATGCGCCGCCGCCCAGCGGTCCGGCCGCAGGGCGGCATAGTCCCGGTCGCCGGCCAGCAGCCGATCAAGCACATCCTTCACATACGCCCACACGTCCAGGTCGTTCCGCACGGCGCTGCTGACCAAGGTCAAGAAGTCGGCCGCCCGCTCGCCCGCCGCCACGCTGCCGACGAACAGCCAGTTCTTGCGACCGATCGCCACCTGCTTCATCAACTGTTCGGTCTCGTTGTTGTCGATCGGCAAGCGGCCGTCGCTCAAGTAGACCTGCAAGGCCTCCCATTGGTTTCGCAGATAGCCCAGGGCCTCGGCGAACTTGTCCTTGGGCAGCACCCGCGAGGCCTCTTCGCCATCGAGCAACTCCCGCAAGCGCAGCCACACCGGCTTCGCCTCGGCGGCACGCAACGCCTCCCGCTCGCCGACCGACAAGGTCTTGCCGCGGGTCTCGATGTCGTACAACTCTTGATAGATCGCCAGGAAGCGGCTGGCCAGCAGAGGGTTCACTGGCCCGTGCCTCGAATATCTTTCGCCGCGCATGCGCATTGCACGCGGCACGCACGATCCGCGCATCGCTTCGAAGTCCGAGTCCTTGATAGCCCGAATAACAGTCGGCCATCACCTTGCCGACGAAGTTGCCGGCCACGAGGAACTCGTCCGGCCCGTCATCATGGCGGCTGACTGTGAAATCGAAGGCGTTGATCGGCACGGTCAGGCTGCGGTAGGCCCAGACCCGCCCCGAGACACTCGGGCGTCCTTGGGCCCTCGCTTCGCTAAAGACCTCGTGGATCCGCTTGGACTTCGCGTCGCCTTCTTTCACCGCAGGAATCTCCGGCGGCAGAAGCAACGTCACTCTGGTTTCGTCGGTGCCCAGCGCCCCGCTGGCGATCACTTCGTCCCGCAGATACAGAACGAACGGTCGGACGCAGATTGCCGAGGCGAAAAGGATATTCAACAGCGTGCTTCGTCCGGGCGTCCAGCCGCTGCCCGCGAAGCAGTCCTGCTGGCGATAGATCGGCAGATGATAGCCATACTTGGCGGTAATGATCTCGGCGGCCACGCTGGTGTCGTAGCGATTGCCCTCGACCAGGCCCTCCGGCCGAGTCGCTTCCTTCACGCCGCATTCCACCGCGTTTTCACAAGCGAACTTGGGAATTCGCGTGACGAGGACCGAGAGCTCGGGCCGCTTGATCACCAGCGTCTCCTGGATGTCGTAACCGATCAGCTTCCGCTCGCCGTGCGTGGCACAATGCTTGACTTCCGCGGACGCTTCGAGCGTGACTTCGCGACGCGGCAGATGGGCGGGCAAGGCCTCGTTGCGCTTCTTCCGCGGCTTGCGCACGCGGCGCTTGTGCTCGGCGATGATCAACTCGGCCTCTTCCACCGCCTGGGCCAGACCTTCCGCCGCGTCGGCCGCCTCGGGCGTGTTGCCGAAGTCAATCTTCAATTGGTTCGGATCTTCTCGATAACGTTCACTGCGATTGCGGTAGGCGCGCTGCAAAAGCTCGTTGATCGTGAACTCTTGTTCCTGGACCTTTTGATGCAACTCCGTGATCGCTTCGGCCTGCGCAACAATCGTGCAGTTTAGCGAACCGATCTTCTGCTCTTGCTCCGTGATCTGCTGCGCCTGCTCGACGAGGAGAGCCTGGCAGGCAGCAAGATCGTTGGGAAGGAGTTGCGTTTCGTTCATATCGCCAAGCATAGCGACTCTTGCCAAAAGCGCAAGAGCTATTTCGGAAGAATTTTTCCAGAAAAGAAAAAGGGGCTTTCGCCTGCGGATGCGCTCGCGAAAAGCCCCTGCCACGAACCGCGATTCAAGCGACGCGAGAGTAACGCTTGCGACGCTTCACCGAATCGAAAGCGACGCCGCTGAGGAGCATCGCCAGTTCCGTGGCGTCGAGCTCCACGGCGGCCGTGTCGCCCTTGGGTTGGAGCATCTCGAAAGTGCCGGATTCCAACCGCTTGTAGAAAAGTGCCAGGCCGTCGCGGTCCCACCAAAGCATCTTCAGGCGGTCGCCGCGACGGTTGACAAAGAGGAACAAGCTGCCGTCCAGCGGATCAGCCGCAAGCACGCTCCGCACCAGGCCGCAGAGGCCGTCGAAGCTCTTCCGCATGTCGGTCGGCCGGGCATGGAGAAAAATCCGCAAGTTGGCGGCGAAGGTCAGCATGGGCGGGATCCTCCCACGCGATTCGCGTCAACACGGGCCAGGGTCTCGATCACCAATTGCAGACTTTCCGCATCCGCCGTGGGGACGAGCAGTTGTGTGCCGCCGGGCAGTTGCACGCTGACGCCGGTCGTCGGCAACAGCCGCACCGCCCGGAAGGCGTCTGGTGGTTGGGCCACAGGTTGCTTGGTAACGGGCAACTGGGCCAGACGTCTTCGCCAAAGATAGAACGACTGGGGCGAGAAACCTTCTTGGCGGCAGAATTCGTTGATGGTGTGCCGGGACTTCTCAAACCGTAGAAACCGCTCTCGCCACTCCTGGGCTTTGCGGTCGGACAAGGTACGGGCCATAAGACCTCCATGGGAAGGGGAATGGAAAAACCAATCCCCTTCAGCCTACCCCACCCGTCAAGATTGGATTTGGTGGGCGCACACTTATTTTGGATCTTTCTGTTTTTGAATTCCCTCTGTTTCGGATTTCGGAGTTTGCTTCGGATTTCGGATTTCGAGTTTCGGATTTCAGCTTGTCCACCTCCCGATGGGGCAGTCTTCGTGGGGCAGCCAGGCCTTCTTGGCGATGAAGCAGCGGCAGAGCGCGCATTGCGAGTCGCGCCGATACTCGCACCGGCTGCAATGGCTCATGCGAAGCTCATGTAACGGCTCGTCGACCGTTTTGAAGCCGGAGGCGGCGAACCGCGCCAGCGATGCGGCCAGTGACACGGCCGCGCCTAAGAGGCTCGACGGCGCGGGGACCGGCGATGGCTCCCCTCCCTCGTACTCGGAAGAGGGGCAGGGGGTGAGGGGAGATGCATCCAAGTTGACGGTCTCCTGCGGCGGGTCCCCGCCTGCTCCCGGGGCGAGATCGGTCGTCTTTTCTCCGCTCGGCGCAATGTGCGATGCTCTATCTCTGTCGATCATGCGAATATAACGTGTGCTTCCCGGCGCTGCGCTTCGCCATCCTCACGCCCCGCGATTTCAACCGCCGTGGCCTTGGAGGAACCGGCTGGCGCGGGCGTCGAGGGGCGAGGGAGGAGGACAGGCGTTGGTAAGTCAACGCCTAATGTCTAACGTCGCGTTCCGAATACTTTGTTTAATCTTTCGGACACCGTCCTCTGAAACTTGGGTATTGCTAAGGTCAAGCACTTTCAGTGATCGAAGCTCTCCGAGGTGTGTGACTGACTTGTCGGTAATCTGCGTGCCGTCAAGTTCGAGAATTTCTAATTTCGGGAGATTGCCAATCAAGGCGACATCACCATCTGTCACCTTAGCTCTCGACAGAATAACCGTTCCCAGTTCGGGGAACCTGTCAAGAGCTTTGACTGCGGCTGCTTCTATTGTCGCATCATTTAAGTAAACTGCGGTCACATGTCCACCTGACCAGTAAGCTTGACCGCCGCTATCTTCAACCAGCCGTGCGGCAGCCTGCTCGCGCCGGAGCGGCATCAGTACCGTCGCAACCGCTGAGCATACGAGTGCGAAAGCCGTCACCGTCAACAACAGACAGCGCAGCGTGTAACGGGGCATCCATAGCCTGCGCAAGGACTCCTTTGCCTCCGGCTGAAGACGCAAGACGAGATAGGTAGTCGCGAGGGGGGTTAGCCAAAACTGGAGGAACGAGCAGAATCTATCGAATGCCGAAAATCCATCGAATATCGGAGAACGTATTACGTCGTTCACCGAAGCGTCAAACCAAAGAGAACCGCCCAAGATCCCAATGGCAAGAGCCAAGAGGAGCGAAATCAACCGCCGACGGGTAAACCGATCAAGTACCAAACCGCACACAGCATTGACTCCAATGTGCATGATTAGCGCAAGACGAACGTCGACTATACCAGTCATAGCAGCTCAAGGCAAATATAGACACATGTAATTCTCATAGGTGCTTGGATTCTTCACCAGGTAT
>CAWCWQ010000009.1:0-31450 GCA_963799145.1 uncultured Acidobacteriaceae bacterium
TGGTGCGGCCTGGACCGCCTTCTGCGGGATTCATGAGGTCTCCTTCAAGCTCGATACGCCTCTCGCCTGCTCATCCTAATAGAAACCCCATCCCATCCGTAAGGAAGTGGGCCAGCATATTGGACGGAAGATCGCGGCGCCACACATAAAGGAGGGCGAAGACCGTGGCCGCACCGAAGACGGGAATGAGATGGACGAGACCCCAGCCCGCAAAATGGGCGCCTGTGAACGCCGCTACCGACACAGCGATTGCCAGCACGGTGCTTCCGGTCAATTGGCGGACCTTCTCAACGATGTACCCGCGGAACAGGATCTCTTCCACTATCGACGCCCTCAGCACCATCAGTACGCGGAACCAGTAGGGGAAATTGAGGATGATACGCCGTTGTTCCAGGGCAGCGGCCGTGTCCAGATGGAATGCCCGCACGATTACGCCGAAGTGCAGCATGAAGACAAGCAAAGCCGCCGCTGCGCCCAATACCGCGAAGAGCAGAGTCTTCCACGTAGGACGGCGAAGGCCGATCGAACTCATGGGCAGCCGTTCGACAAGGCCCAGCCAGATCAAGGCGGCAGCCGCATAGAACCACCAGAGTGCTTCCCGGCTGAGCAAGGCTGCAATGGAATTGCCTGGCGCGATCCATCTTCCGATGGGCAGCATGGGAAGGATCGCGGCGGCGGCGAGACCGCACGAGGCGAGTACAGTCGATCGTCTGGACATCGATTTCTCGGGCTCCATCGTCATCGAACGGAATTCCTCTCAGGTTTTGGCTTTTCCAGTAGAGAAGATACGGCGACGCTGAATCCAATGTTCCATTTGCCGGAGCGGTTTCACCGGCTTAGTTTTAAGGCTTTGCTTCCGGCTCGTCCCGCAGCCGGTACTTGCGCAGCCGGCCGACGAGCGAGGCCGGGCCGCTGACCGTGAGCCGCACCAGGTTGCCCTCGTACTCCCGCGTGTGCACCACCATCCCCGCCTCAATGGCCGCCAGCACCGCGCCCTCCTGCTGCGGAACCCGCAACTCCGCCTCGATGATCGGGTCGGAGTGCAGCGCGTCGATCAATGGCCTCGAGCAGCGCGTCCATGCCCTCGCCGGTGCGCGCCGAGACGGCGACCTCGCCGCCCGCCTGAGAGCGCGCCAGCAGGCCCTCCCGCTCATGCTCGCCCAGCAGGTCGATCTTGTTCAGCACCTCGATGCGCGGCTTGGCCAGAGACGTCCAGCTCGCCCAGAACCTTCTCGACCTGCGCCTTCTGCTCCTCGCCATAGGTCGAAGCGGCGTCGCGGACGTGCAGCAGCACCTCGGCCTGCGCCACCTCTTCCAGCGTGGCGCGGAAGCTGGTGACCAGCGTGTGCGGCAGGTTGCGGATGAAGCCGACCGTGTCGGACAGCAGCACCTTGCGCCGGCTGGGCAGCTCGATGGCGCGCAGCTTGGGGTCCAGCGTGGCGAACATGCTGCGACGATTGCAGCACCTGCGCGCCGGTCAGGCAGTTGAAGAGCGTGCTCTTGCCGGCGTTGGTGTAGCCCACCAGGGCCACCGTGGGCACCGGAACCGACTCGCGCCGCTGGCGCTGCTGCTTGCGCACCCGGCGCACCGCCTCCAGATCGACCTTCAGGTGGTCGATGCGGCGCTGAATCTGCCGCCGGTCGGTTTCCAGCTTGGTTTCGCCGGGGCCGCGGGTGCCGATGCCGCCGCCCAACTGCGACATGGCCTTGCCCTTGCCGGTGAGCCGCGGCAGCATGTACTCAAGCTGCGCCAGCTCCACCTGCAACTGGCCCTCGCGGGTGCGGGCGTGGCGGGCAAAGATGTCCAGAATCAACTGCGTGCGGTCCAGCACCCGGCAGGGCAGCGCGGCCTCAAGGTTGCGCAGTTGGGTGGGCGTCAGGTCGTGGTCGAAGAGCACCAGGTCGGCCTCGGCGGAGGCGGCGACTCCGGCGATCTCCTCCACCTTGCCGGCGCCGATCAGCGTGGCCGGATCGGGCCGGGCGCGGCGCTGCATCAGCTCGGCGGCCACCACGCCGCCGGCGCTTGACACCAGCTCGCGAAACTCGGCCAGGGATTCTTCGGCGTCCAGGCCGGAGACCGCGCGCCCCTGAACCGACGGAGAGCCGGCCTGCGAGCCAAGCGGTTGTGCAGACCCGGCAGGCTGTAGCCCTTCCCCTTCGGCTGCCGTGGGGTCAGCAAAGCGGAGTCCATCTCGGTAGCGTCTGGGCACACCACCGCCAGCCGCGCGCCTGCCACGCCTGCGCGGTTGCTCTGCGCTCGACCTCCCGGCTCGCCGCGCGCCAGAGTCAACACTCCACCAGGACCGCCCGCTCCGGACCTTCACCCGAGCCTGTCCTGCCGTCCTCACTTGCCAATCCGAGGCCGCTCCCCGCGTGCTATCGCAGCTCCGCGACCGCTGGCGATCGCAGATGTGCGGTCACCGCGGACGGCCCAATGCCCGTCTGCACGCCCACCGGACGATGCTCGGTATGCATCACGCTCCGGTTGCTCACCACGGTCGAAATGGCGTGCTTGAAGATCAATTGCTCCTGGCTGTTGTTCTCCAGCAGCACGGAATACTTGTCGAAGGACCGGATCTTTCCGGTGAGCTTGACGCCGCTGACCAGATAAATCGTGATGGGGGTCTTGTCCTTGCGAACCGTGTTCAGAAATGTGTCCTGAATATTTTGTGCCGGCTTGTTCTCCATGTGCCGATCTCCTGCTCTTCTCTTGAGGGTTTGAATGCAATTGCGCTTACGTGAAAAAACAAAACCGCGGGCACGGCTCCGGAAACCCCGAAGCCGCCAAATCCCGCAATGTGACTAACAATATAGCGATTTACCAACCTTTTCAACTCTGCAAGGTAGGCTGGGAAGCAATCGATCGGGATTCCTCCGCTCAAAATGCTTCCGAGGGGCAGCTTCAGACCGCCGAGACAACCAAAGCGCTGGCCGCGCAAGCGGCTATTTGCAGCACCCTGCTGGAGATACCGTAACTGACGGCGAAACTCCTTTTCCCGGAACTCCCTGCGAAGGCAAGCGTAAGGCGCGAACCCTTCAGCGGGTGGCGACGGAGCCCTGAGCGGCTGGCTGATAGAATGATCGGGTGAAAGACGCTGCCGTTACTTCCGGCGCCCCGGTCCGCGATGCCGCTCCAGCGGTCCAGCCCGTTCCCATGCTGGACCTCAAGCGCCAGTACCGCCGCTCCACCAGGAACTGCTGGACGCGGTCGAGGCGGTGCTTGAGACGCAGCAGTTTATTCTCGGCGAGCCGGTAGCCGCCTTTGAGCGCGCCGCGGCCGGGCAGTTGGGCGTGGCCCACGCCCTGGGCTGCTCCTCGGGCACCGACGCCCTGTGGCTGGCGCTGGCCGCGGTGGGAATCGGGCCGGGCGAAGCCGTCGTCACCACCCCGTTCAGCTTTTTCGCCTCGGTCAGCGCCATCCTCCGCGCCGGCGCAACGCCGCTGCTGGCCGACATCGACCCGGCCACCTTCAATCTGGCTCCCGCAGCAGTCGAGCGTGTTCTGAAGGTCCGGGCGAAGCGGCCATCCGCGCCATTCTGCCCGTGCACCTCTACGGCCAGTGCGCCGACTGGACGGCCTTTTCGCGTCTCGGAGAAGCGCATGGACTGAAGCTGATCGAAGACGCCGCCCAGGCCTGGGGCGCGGAGTGGAACGGGGTCAAGGCCGGCGGTCTCGGCGACGCCGCCGCCTTCAGCTTTTATCCCACCAAGAACCTGAGCGCGGCGGGCGACGCCGGCATGGTGACGACCAACTCCGCCGAGCTGGCCGAGCGCGTCAAGATGCTGCGCCAGCACGGCATGCGGCGCCGCTACTACCACGACGAGGTAGGCTGGAACACCCGCATGGACGGCTTCCAGGGCGCAATCCTGTGCGTCAAGCTCAAATACATCGACGGCTGGAACCAAGCCCGGCGCGCGGTGGCCAGGCGCTATCATGCGCTGTTTCATGCGGCGGGGCTGGCCGAGGCCGGCCCCTATCCCGTCCACGGCGTTGTCCTGCCTCATGAGGTTCCCGGCAGCCGCCACGTCTGGCACCAGTACGTGATCCGCACCCCGCGCCGCGATGCCCTGCGCGATTTCCTCGCCATCCGCCAGATCGGCTCGGAGATCTACTACCCGGTTCCGCTCCACCTGCAGGAGGCTCTGAAGAGTCTCGGCTACGCGCAGGGCAGCTTCCCTGAGGCCGAGCGCGCCGCCCGGGAGGTGCTGGCCCTGCCCATCTTCCCCGAGCTGCGCGAAGACGAGCAGCAGACGGTAGTTGCCGCGATTGCCGAGTTTTCTAGCTGAATACGCCGGAACTCGCCTCAGCAACCTACCAGAATCGGAGAATTCAGCGCCGCTGTCAGGCCCCGCGATAGATGTGCAGGATTTCTACGGCTTCGCCTTTGATGCGGTAGATAACAATGTAGGGCAGACGGGCAATAACCAACTCTCGCGTTCCCTCTTCACGTCCGACGCGCCCGCGATAGGGCATCGATCGCAAGGAAGCGATTGTTTCGTAGATTTGCCGGATCGTTGTCCGTGCAAAGCTGGGGAAGTGTCTGGCAAGGTAATCCGCGATGGCTTCGAGGTCATCGGCCGAGGCCGGAGTCCAGCGGAGCCGCATCAGATTCCGAGCATCCGTGCAACTCGGGCATCCATCTCCGCCTCTTCAATGAACAGTCCCCGATCCGCTTGATCGATCCCCTTGCGCACTGCCGCGCGAAAGCGCGCATCGTCTTCGATCAAACGCAGCGCGGCGTCCTGCACCAACCGCGCGGGAGCGACGCCCTCGACGTTCGCCAACTGTGCCAACTGTGCTTCCTGCTCGGGAGTGAACTGGACTTCCATACTGAAAAGTGTTGCAGCGGCACAGCGTCCTGTCAAGAATCTGGATTACAGCGGCTTCCTTCGCCGAACGGGCCGAACGCGGCGACCGTCGGCAGCGATCATGTGAGCCGGGCAAACCGCCGCGACGATTCGGGAAAGTCGAGGCCGGTGACGAACCATGCCACGGCGCCGCATCCAACTGCGACAAGAACAGAGCTAAGGCGCAGCGGAGCGATGGGCGGCAAGGGCGAGCCTGTCACCGCGGTCAGGGCGGCTCCGGCCACGACGGTCAGAATGGCAATCCACTGGTAGAGGTGCAACCCGCGCACGGTCAGGGTCTGCGGCTCGCCGCGATAGGCCTCCTCGACGAAGCGCCCGCAGCCCGACAGGATCAGATAGACACCGCAGATCAAGGTGGAGGAGGCGTGCAACTGGAAAAGACGCAGGAGCGCCGCGCCCACCACCGTGTTGCAGAGAATCGAATAGACCTGGGTGGCGTGGATGCTGACTCCGCCAAGCCCCGCCAGGCGGCAGACGCGCGAGCGTGGATGCGCGTAGCGAATCCCCGGCGCCGTTCCGGTGGCGCGTCCATGACAGCAGCCCTGAACCAGGCAGCGCAGCCGGCCCGCGGCCTGAATCCACGGCGCCGCCACCGAGATGGCCGCCAGCGCAACCCACAGGTCAATATGGAACGCGAGCGCCGGCGCGGCTCCAATCAGCGCGCCCAACATGCCGCCGTAAAAGCCCATCGGCCGCAGCAGCGCCGGGGAACCCTCCACCCACTGAGCCCAAAGCGCCGCACCCACCGTTGAGCAGAGGAAGATGCTGACCGCCAGCCACGCGCGCCCTGGCCCAAGCAGCGTGTCGATCAGCCAGATGCCGATCGCCGCCCCGGCTGCCGCGTATCCCCCGTGGTTGATGATGCGCACCGGCCCGATCCGCCACTCCTGCCAGGAGTCTGCTATTCGCTCCGCGACCCGCAGAATGGCCAGCCAGATATCAGGCATTCGCGCCACAAGTACGTAAGCCATGACTCCGGCCAGGACGTCGGCTAGCGAATGCATCCCCGTCGTGACGCAGCTCTGAGCGACCAGCGCCGCCCACAACCACCAAACGAGCTTCTTCCAGCGTCCGCCCTCGCCCAATGCCGATGCGGCAATCAAGGCCCAGACAATGTGGAATGAGGGGAAGGCGGCGATCCCCGAATAGGGTGTTCTCTCCAATAACAGCAATTGGCCGATCGGCCCCGTCGCATGAAAGGGACGCGGCGGCACATAGAACGGCAGCAGAAGATAGAGCGGAAAGATCAGTGCCATGGCCCGCAGGCTGCGCTCGTCAAAGCGCCTGAGTGCGTGGCCTGAGACAATCAGCAGCGGCGCAAAGAGCACAACAAGATAGGTGCTGGCATAGACGATCTCCGTCTGTTCGATCACCGGCAGGCGGCTCTCGAAAGGCAAGTATGTGGGGACTGCGCCGGGGGGCCTGCCAAGCGCCCCCAGCAGTTCAAATATCGCCAGCCATGGCAGCAGAACCACTGGATAGACGCGCAGCCGCTCCAGGAGGGTGGGCGCCTCGGCCCGGTCCTGGGGCAGCCAAGGGGAGAACGCCGGCGCTCCGAAACGATTGCGCAGGTCGGGCATCTCGTAGCCCAGAACCAGAGCCGCGCAGGCTAATGCCACGCTGGGAGTAATGAGCCACAATCCGCTGGCTGAGCCGGAGAGCATAGCCGTGCCCGCGCAGGCAAGGATGAAGCCGCCGTAGATGGGATGCGGAACCAGGCCATAGACGCCGCTGGCGACGAAGCGCGACGGAGGAAACGCGTTCATCGGCAAGCCGCCGCCGGAGAACCAGAGCGACAACATGCCTGCCGCCATGAAGATCGCTCCCAGCGCGAGCAGGGCAATTCCCCAGTCGAACGAATGCGGCGCCGCAAGATGCACGTTGCCTCTTGCGCCATGAGCCCAGAGCACCAGCGCCAGTGGAAGAACGGCGACGAAGAGTGCTCCGTAGAGCGCCTTGGGCAGATAGGAGCGAGTCAGGCTTTCCAATGAACCACCTCGTGAATGACCCAGCCCTTGCTGGAGCGGTCTTCCGCATTCAGGATTCCACGGCTCCGCCACTTATGCTCTTCAATGTTGAAGAGACCGCGCGGAAGCATTCGGCCAAGCGCAGGCGCTCCGGGCAGAATCGTGTCACCTACGCGGCCCGTGCGCAGAGGGAAGCTTTCTTCCATGCGCAGACTTGCGCCGCGCAGTGCAACCTCGGAATCGGAGACCGACAGGGTTTCACACCGGACGCCGTTACGGACGGCAAAGCTGGTCGAGTAAGCGCCTTGCCAGTCGATCCAGGCAAGCGAGTCCTCCGGCGAGACGAAACGCCCCCAGCGCAACTGGCGCATCGGCAACCGCCATGGAGGAAGCGTCACCGTGAGGCACTCGGCATAGCCCAGGCCGGCCAACTCGCGATCGCCGATGCGAAGATGAACCGAAGCTCTCGGCTGCACGCAGTTCCATAGCACTGAGCCGGAGGCGTCCTCATAAACGGTGTGTTGGAAGGGTGCGGCGGAAGCCTCCCATCTGCCAGAGACTCCCAGCCGGGGAAGTTCCACCAGGATTTGGGCCTCTGTGGAAGAGAGCCGGTAGCGAGCCATCGAAGCATGGGATTCCATCGACCGGCCATCGACCGAAAGGACGCTGCTATAGGACGCATGGAGGCCGCGCCAACGCAGTTCGGCGCAATAGAGGATCACCGCGTCGCCCGGATCGGTGACGCAGTCCATATACCACTTGACCAGTGAGAATGGAGTTGCTTCCACCCGCGGCCGGGCTCCTTTCCGAGCAGTATCTCGAAGTAGTGATTTCTCCGGAAGGCCCGATTATATTCCGCGGGGAATGGGCAGTCGATGAACACTGGCACGCCGATAGCAACACAAGTTGCATAACTCCCAGCGAGTCAATTCGATTGATCCGGAGCGCCTTCTTCTTCGAGCAACTCTGTGACCTCTACGTGCAGCCGAGGAAGATAGACCTGAACAATTTCCCACACAATGTCGTCCCGGACAGTTGCGTAGCCGTGAATAATCTGGTTACGGAAAGCAACGATGTTGCCGACCAGCGTAATTCTGTCGCGATACTGTGGAAAGTCACGCAGCAGTTGGGAAAGCGCCTCGCCAACAATCCCGAACTTACGCTCGACTGCCGAACGCAACAGGTCGTCATTGAGGTAGTCGTCCAGGTCCTTGCCAGCGGTGAAGGCGCGAATGCTTGCTGCGGCATTTGCAATGTCCCAAAGATACGCCTTGGCTTCACGCTGCATAAAGAACTTGCTTCTGCTCGGAGACTCTCCGAAGGATATATGGATTCCGAATCGCGCCGTCCTCGACCAGGTCTACAGGACGGGCTAACAGCGTGGCGAGCCCCTCGCGCAAGGCAAGATAGTTCTGCATCCTTACCTCAACAGGAACCGGCTCGAATTCGACCAAGAAGTCCGCATCGCTGCGAAGCGAATCGAAGTCTTCCCGTACGATGGACCCAAAAGCCGCCAGGCGCAGCACTCGATAGCGCCTGCACAGGCCAGCAATCGCTTCGAGATTGGGCTGAATGGGATTCACCTTAGCGGTTCAGATTGCAGAATAGCATCGGCCTGGTTAGTTGCGCATCTTCTTTCCTGGCGTTGTTCACTGCCCGAACCTCGACGAAGCACTCTGGCGACTGGGAGTGGTGCCGATGCGCCGCTTACCGCTTCGGCGTTCCTCGGCACCCTCGACGGCCTCACCTCCTTGGCCAGCAAGACCCTGCTCGTCCCGGTTCCCTCATAGAAGCTGCTGCCGAGGCGGATTTCCGGCCCTACCGAATCAGGTTGGTGCGGTCAAGAGGAGCGATCTCGGCTCCGCGCCCGTTCAGGATCGCCTTGATCATGTAGAGATTGAAATCGACGGCCTGGTCCAGTTTGAGTGACAGCGGCATGGCAAGTTCATACCGGTTGACTAAAACATCGACCAAGGCTGGCCCATTGTGCGCGAACGCCTGCTCCAGTGCCGGCCGGACCTTTTCCGGGTCTTCGACGTGCAAGCCGAGGATCCCCGTCCCTTCCGCGATCTTCGCAAAATCCAGCTTGATCGGGTCCGCAGCAGTGCCGACGAGTCCGGTCGCCTTCATCTCCGGCTCCACAAAGCCCAAAGATCCGTTATTGAAGACGACAATCTTCACTGGGAGATCCAAATGTCTCAGCGAAAGGAGGTCGCCCATCAGCATTGAGACGCCCCCATCGCCGCAGAGTGTGACCACCTGGCGGCCGGAATGGGAGATCTGCGCGCCAATGGCCTGCGGCAGGGCGTTGGCTATCGATCCATGATTAAACGATCCCAGCAGGCGCCTGGTGCCATTCATGGTAAGGTAGCGCGCCGCCCAAAGAACCGGAGTTCCCACATCCACGGTAAAGACGGCATCTTCCGCTGCCACTTCGTTGACCATCCTGGCCACATATTGCGGATGGATCGGCCTCTGCCCGGTCTCCGCCGCCAGGTCGTCCAGTTCCTTGCGCGCCTGGCGATAGTGGTCGAGCGATGTGTCCAGATGTCCCCGCCGCGTCTTCGCTTCGATCCTCGGAAGAAGGGCGCGCAGGGTCTCGGCGACGCCTCCCACGATCCCCAGGTCGATGTAGCAGCGGCGTCCCAGTTGCTCTACGCGGATATCGATCTGCACGATGCGCGCCTGTTGCGGATAGAACTGCTTGTAGGGGAAGTCCGTCCCCAGCATCAGCAGCGTTTCGCAGTCCATCATGGCGCAATAGCCGGAAGCAAGCCCCAGCAGGCCGGTCATGCCCACGTTGTACGGATTGTCGTACTCGACAAACTCTTTGCCTCGCAGGGTGGGCACGATCGGGGCCTGGAGCAGGCCGGCCAGCGCGACCAGCTCTTCGTGCGCTCCCGCGCAGCCGGCCCCGGCCAGGATAGTCGTCTTCTGCGCGCGGTTCAGCTCCGCGGCCAGGTCATCGAGTTCCGACCAGTGGGGAGTGACTTCGGGCCGCGCATAACTGTAGATAACACGCCTGCCTTGTTCCACGACCTCGGAGAGCGCAACATCGCCGGAGATTACAACCACGGCAACGCCGCGCCGGGAGATAGCCGTCTGGATCGCAATCTCAAGAACGCGCGGCATCTGCGAGGAATGAGAAACCACTTCGCAGTAATGACTGCATTCTTTGAACATCCGCTCCGGATGAGGCTCCTGAAAGTATCCGCTGCCTAACTCCGGCGACGGAATATGGGCAGCAATGGCCAGAACCGGGACGCGGCTGCGATGGCAATCGTAGAGACCGCTGATGAGATGGAGATTGCCCGGTCCGCAGCGCCCCGCGCATACGGCAAGCTTGCCCGTCAGCGCCGCTTCCGCTCCGGCGGCAAAGGCGGCGGTCTCTTCGTCCCGCACACCGACCCACTCCATTCCGGCGCCAACCTTTACCGAATCCCCGATCCCGTTGAGGGAATCGCCTGCCACGCCATAGATACGCCCTACACCGGCGGCGGCCAGAACCTCAACAAATAGCTCCGCAATGTTCCTTGCCAATGTCGTCAGCTCCCTCTCCCGGCTCAGCAGAAAGACCAGCGTCTTTCCCTCCTTCCGGCTGGCTGAGGTAGCTCATTGTACCAGACAATTGCAGGCTCGCACCTTGCCCTGCGCAACTGCCGCGCAGTCCGCCCGATCACGCACTGAATCGAGAACAAGACGGCTCGCCGCGCGCGGAATGCACGCACAGAAACAACCGCAAGCTCGATCCGCTAGAATCCACAGCATGAAATGTCCCTATTGCGGCTTCGGTCAAGACCGCGTCGTCGACTCGCGCGAGAGCAAGGAGGCCGACTCCATCCGGCGCCGGCGGGAGTGCGAGCGCTGCAATCGCCGCTTTACCACCTACGAGCGCATCGACGAGATTCCCTACATGGTGGTCAAGAAGGATGGCCGCCGCGAGCGTTTCGACCGCCAGAAGGTGCTCAGCGGCCTGCTCCGCGCCTGCGAGAAGCGCCCCGTCCCGGCCAGCAAACTCGAGGCTATCGTAGACGCCGCGGAGACGTATCTCGTCGACGCCCCGGAGCGCGAACGCACCACCAGCGAGATCGGCGAACTCATCATGCACCGCCTGAAGGGCCTGGATACGGTGGCTTACATCCGCTTCGCCTCAGTCTACCGGGACTTCAAGGACGTGCGCGAGTTCAAGGAAGAGCTGGAAGGGCTGCTCGGCGGCCGCGGCGCAGGGAAGGCAAAGAAGCAGGGGTAGCGCGTTTTCGCTGTTTCTTTCCTTTGGGATCCGTGCTATCCCACCCTAGCCGCAAAAACAAAGACGCGGTGCCCAGAGGGCGCCCAGGTGGGGCACCCGGCCTGTGGCAGGATCGATAGCTGCGCCGCGAATGCCGCGACCCCAGCCGCCCGCCGCGCCCATTCCCGCCTTGCAGCGGCCGGCATTCGTATTTCAGTCGGCTGCAGCCGTCGCGCCCCCGCAGATTCCGGCCGCCCCAAGACCTGCATCGGTTCCGGCACAAAAGAAGAGCGGGATGGAGCCAATGATTCCCATCCTGCTAGCCTTCATTGCCGTTCTGGTTCTGCTGGTTGCGATATTCAGCAGACACTAGCTCAGCAGCTTCTGCTCTTTGAGGAAGCTGTCAGTGCGCTCGAAGCTGGGGACGAGAACTGTGCCCTGCACGCGAATCTGTCCGGCGTAGCGGTTCGCTTCGTCTTCATCGATTCTCAAGTCGATGAGCAGCGCGACCAGGCCGTCAAAGCTCTGTGCGGTGGCGGGTTGTGTCTTTAGACGCCCGGCATAGGGGAGGAACTCGACCGCATAATGAGGTTTTCTACCCTCCGAACCTGGGACGGCGGAGATGCGGAGGTTTCCGATGAGTTTCGCCATGTGCTAAACCTCGAGCGTATGTGCGCCTGTGCCTGATTAGAGAATAGTGCGGGGTGATCCGATGCTCTCGAATGCGGTCTCCCTTAAGAAAACTACACCCCGCAAGTCGTCTTATGCCCCTGCGTGATCCAGTAACACAGTCTATAGGCGGCTGCACAGTTCGCTGCTTCCGGACCTCATTGACGTGCAACGATCCCACCGGCCCGGAGAACGTAAAGCAACCTTGAAAGAAGCGGAATCTGCGCGACTTGGCGACAGGCCCTATGCCTCGACCAGGAAACCGCGCTCGATGAACTTGCGCAGCGCCTCCAACGATTCGGCGCGGACCTTTTCAGCCGGCGCGTCTGTCTTACCGGCCATCAGATCGATGGCCTCGCCTGCGGTTCGCTTGCCGTCGAGCTTCACGAAGAACTCCGCGACCAGCGGCTCGAGGCCGATTTGCGCCGGTATCGCGCTCTCAAGCCGCAGATGGATCGCATCCATGTGCCATCCGTTCTCCACGGGCACATAATTTCTTGAAAGACGGGCATCGGCCGCAGGCCGAAGGCGCTTGCAGAGCAGCTTTTCGTCGCCGGCGCAGGCTTCCAGCAGGTCGTGCGCGGCGAAGCCAGCCAGGATGGCTTCGCCAACGTCGCCACCCACCGTCGGCATATCCTCGATGCGCAAGCGGCTCCCGCCGCTTCGCCGGCGCATTACGATGAACCCATTGTGAATTGCGGCGAGCTTGCGCTGCCGGTAATACTGCATGAACTCGCTGAATCTCTCTGCATCTTGCGATTTGTCGGGCACAGTTTGGAGAATGTATGTCTCCGCATAGAGATCGGGCACCTGTTTGCCGGCGTGGAAGATCCACGTGTCGCACCCGCTTCCTTCCATCCATTCGGCAATGCGCTCCTGCCAGGGCTGGCCGTCGATTTCAGCCCACTCGCAGAGCATCTCAAAATAGCCGCCCTCGTTCAGATGCGCAGGCGCTTCTTTGACGAGCCGGCGGCAAAGGCCATCGAGTTCGAGGGGGTTCTGGCAGAAGAGAAAGTCGTTTCGCGGGGTGATGAAGAAGGGCGGATTGGCAAGGATCAGGTCGAAGGTACGGCCGCTGACAGGTTCGAAACAGTCGCCCAGCACAGTCTCCATGTTGGCGACTCCGTTGAGAGTTGCGTTGAACCGGGCGAACTCAATGGCCCTGGGGTTGAGGTCGGAGGCGACCACCGTA
This sequence comes from uncultured Acidobacteriaceae bacterium, assembly GCA_963799145.1. GTDB lineage: Bacteria > Acidobacteriota > Terriglobia > Terriglobales > Acidobacteriaceae > Telmatobacter. The sequence goes on from CAWCWQ010000009.1 coordinate 12,925, forward strand.
TCGCTGTTTAGTGCGGCCAGCAGACCGATTGCCCCGCTACCCGTACCCAGATCGAGCGTCGCCGCGGAGCGGCCGCGAATGGCATAACGCCACAGTGTGAGGGTGGTGGGGTTGGGCCACAAAACCAGGTCGCGCCGGGCCTTTTCGAAGGCCGAATAGTGGTCCGAAGCGACCCGGAACTTCGCCAGGGGCCAGAATTGGACCTGGGGGACGATCGTGGGCCCAGCGGCTTTCACCAGTTCGGACTCCAAAAGGATCGTCAGGACATCCTCGGGGATCACTTTGGCAACGGCTTCCCACGATTGCTCCAGCCCAAGCCAGAAGAGCCGAATCAAAGCATTGCCGGGCGATGGCTCCGAGGTCCGTTCCAGCATGCGCGGCAGCCTGCGCGTTTCTGCCGAAAACTCCGGTAAGGAGACGCGGCTGGCCAGGTTGGTCTCGGTGTAGCCGGCCTCTTCAAAGTAGCTGCGCAGGCGGGCGGCGGCGTCTTTAGCGATCGGTCGAGGCATGAATTTGTTCTCTTTCTGGTTGCAGGAAATGAGTCGTGCATCACGGACGCGGTTCGCGTTTTAGGGATGTACATCTTTTTGGTTGACCAGAGCGATATCCTATGTTATCAACTTAATCGAACATTTGTATTCAGTTTTGGTCGCGCGCAGGGGTTGGGTTCTGTGCGTGCCGAATTCGAAATTGCCTGCTCCGGCGCATGGGTTTCCCCACCCCCCCAGCGCCGCCAGCAGAAATGGGCTGCGCAGGAAGCGTTGAGGGAGCGATGTTCGCTTCCCCGACAGGCTCAATCGAAACGAAACCAGAAGGGAATTCTATGGCCAAGCTCAGTGCTCAACACAAGTTGGACCGTGTACGCCCGCCGCGGGTGCAAATCACCTACGATGTAGAAATTGGCGGGGCAATCCAATTGAAGGAACTGCCGTTCGTCGTCGGCGTTCTCGGCGATTTCACCGGCAATCCTGCCGAACCGCTGCCCAAGCTCAAGGACCGCAAATTTGTCGAAGTCAATCCCGACAACTTCGATTCGGTCCTGGAAGGTATGAAACCCCGGCTGACTCTGGAAGTCGAAAACAAGCTCAGCGACGAGCCCGACGCCGGCAAGATGCGGGTGGAGCTGAAGTTCAAAGGGCTCGATGACTTTGAGCCGGCTGCCGTTGCCAAGCAGGTGAAGCCTCTGAATGAATTGATGAATCTGCGCACCCGGCTCGCAGACCTGCGCGGCTCTCTGCAGGGCAATGACAAACTTGAAGAAATCTTGCTGGAAGCGGTCGGCAATACTGAAAAGCTCGACAAGCTGAAGGGCGAGATGAAGACGGGAGGCGACAATGCCTGAACAATCGGTATCGCAGCAGACGGCGGCAGTGGTCGAGCAGAGCGAGCAGAGCCTGCTCGATCAGATCGTCGAGCAGGGCCGCTTCGGCAAGGAAGCCGAAGCCAGGGAGCGCGGACGCGACCTGGTCAAGGAGTTCGTGGCCCAGGTTCTGGACGGCTCGATGATTGTGGCCAAGGATGCGGAGATGATGATCAACGCGCGCATCGCGCAGATCGATCATCTGCTCTCGCTGCAGCTGAACGAGATCCTCCACCACCCCCAGTTCCAGAAGCTGGAGGGCACCTGGCGCGGCCTGAAATACCTGATGAACAACTGCGAGTCCGGCGCTTCGATCAAGGTGCGCGTGCTCAACGCCAACAAGAAGGAACTGCTGCGCGACATCGAAAGGGCTCCGGAATTCGACCAGAGCGCGCTCTTCAAGAAAGTCTACGAAGAAGAGTACGGTGTCTTCGGCGGCGCTCCCTTCGGAGCGCTGGTCGGCGATTACGAGTTTGGGAAGCATCCTGAGGACATGGCGCTGCTGGAAGGCGTCTCCCACGTTGCCGCGCAGGCGCACGCGCCCTTCGTGGCCGCGGCATCGCCCGAGTTGCTTAACCTGGAGAGCTTCACGACTCTGGATGCGCCGCGGGACCTGGCCAGGATCTTCGAAACCACCGAGTTCGCCAAGTGGAAGAGCTTCCGGCAAAGCGAGGACTCACGCTATGTCGCCCTGGCGCTTCCGCGCGTGTTGGGCCGCGTGCCTTACGGCAATGACACCAAGCCCATTGATGAATTCCACTACGAGGAAGCCGTCGACGGCTCCGACCACTCGAAGTACCTGTGGATGAACGCCGCTTTCGCGGTGGCCGCAAGGATGACTGAATCGTTCGCGCTCTACGGCATGTGCGTGGCCATGCGCGGCGTCGAGGGCGGCGGCCTGGTCGAGGGGCTGCCCACCCACATTTTCAAAACCGACGACGGCGATATCGCCGCCAAGTGTCCCACGGAGATCCCGATCACCGACCGGCGTGAAAAGGAGCTGGCCGATCTGGGTTTCCTGCCGCTGGTGCATTGCAAGGGAACCGACTACGCGGCCTTTTTCAGCGTGCAGAGCTGCCAGAAGCCGAAACTCTACGATTCGGATTCGGCCAACGCCAACGCGCGCCTTTCCACTCAATTGCCTTACATCATGGCGATGTCGCGCTTCGCGCATTACCTGAAGTCCATGATGCGCGACAAGATTGGCAGCTTCATGTCCCGTGGCGAGGCCGAGGAATTCCTCAACCGCTGGATCAAGCAGTACGTGACAGAGAACGATAACGCTTCGCCTGAGATCAAAGCCAAGCGGCCGCTGCGCGAGGCGCGCATCGAGGTAACGGAGGTCGCGGGCAAGCCCGGCGTTTATCGCGCCGTGGCCTTTATGCGGCCTCACTTCCAGCTCGACGAACTTACGGTTTCGCTGCGTCTCGTCGCCGATTTGCCGGCGCCGGCCAAGTAGCGATTCGCTGTCGGGAAGATCGGGCGGCTCCGGCGAGCCGCCCGCAGGATCAAGCCAATTCACCGGAACGAAAGGAGATCGAACATGGCAATGATGGCGTATATGTATGCCAAGGGCGCGAAAGCAGGGCAAATCAAGGGATCGATCACGCAAAAAGGACGCGAAGACAGCGTTGGAATCATTGCGGTCAGCCACGAAATCGAGATGCCCATAAACCAGGTGTCGGGGCTGCCGTCAGGGCGGCGGCTTCATAAACCGTATGTGGTCGAGAAGGAGCTGGACAAGAGTACGCCGATTTTGTACAACTGCCTGGTCACCAACGAAAACTTGACCGAGGTGACGCTCAAGTTTTGGACACCTCAGCTCAAAGCATCAACAGGAGTGGGCGCTGAAGTTCAACACTTCACCGTCAAAATGACCGACGCCCACATCTCCAGCATCCTATCTCGGATGGAAAACGTTAAGAACCCGGAATTGGTGAAATATATGCAGTATGAGACGATCGCGTTCACCTATCACAAGATTGAGTGGACTTGGAATGACGGCGGTATCACGGCTTTGGACGATTGGGAAGCCCGCGCTTAAGAGGTGAAGAGAACCGTGCCTGCCGATGTGAAAGAACTGCTGCAACAGGGCAAGGTTCAAGAGACAATTCAAGCGCTGACGCAGTATCTGCGGGACCACCCCGCGGATACTGTGCGGCGGACTTCCCTGTTTGAGTTGCTCTGCTTTGCCGGTGAATACGCGCGCGCCGAAAAGCAACTGGCCGTGCTCGCTTCCGGGTCTCCCGAGAAGGAGACGGGGAGCGTTGTCTATTACGCGGCGCTTCATGCCGAAAAGGACCGTCACGCGCTCTTCGAGAAGAAGAACTTTCCTGAAAGCTCTAAAGCCTCGGGGCCGGGCGAGTTGAACGGCAAGCCCTTCCAGGACCTGCGCGACGCCGACCCCGCGATCGGCGCGCGGCTCGAGGTCTTTGCCGCCGGGGCTTATCTCTGGCTGCCATTCGTTCATATCGATTCGGTGGAGATGGAAGCGCCGAAACGCCTGCGCGATACGCTCTGGGCGCCGGCGATGGTTCGTGCCGCGGCATCGTTCCAGGAGAAAGACCTTGGCGAGGTGCTGTTGCCGGCCGTGTATCCCTTCTCGTGGCAATTTGAAGACGCCGAGGAACTCTGGCTGGGCCGCTCCACTGAAGTCTTTCGCGACGAGAACGGACGCGAAGTCTGGGCCGGCCAAAAAACGCTGCTCGTCGATGGGGAGGAGTTTCCATTTCTCGAGGTGCGCAGCCTGCGCTTCTTCCACCCGGTGGCGGCCCCGGAACCAGCACTCTGAACGACCGATGGGGGAGCCTCAACGTGCCACTTCGCGACGATCTGCTCAGTCCTATTGCCGGAGAAAACCCTTCAGGCATTGACCTGCGCTACGAGAACAAGCTGCTGGTCTTCGACAAGATCAAGGAAGCCCGCCGTCAGGACGACAATCTCGATCAGGGTGACTGGCAGACCGAACGCAAGACGGCCGACTATCCGGCCATCTCCAAGCTGGCTCAGGAGACACTGGCCAAGACCTCCAAAGATCTGCAACTGGCCGCCTATCTGACGGAAGCCTTGCTGAAAACCGCTTCCTTCACCGGATTGCGTGAAGGGCTGGATTTGACGCTGGCGCTCGCCGAGGGCTTCTGGGAGACGATCCATCCGCCCATCGAGGACGATGACCGCGAACTGAGAGCCGGACCGCTGGCCTGGCTGGGCACATCCTTGGCGCTACCCATCCGCACAGCGCCGATCTGCCGCGAGGGCTACTCGACGCTTTCTTACGCCGAGTCGCGGCGCATGGCCTACGAGGACAAGATCCAGAGCGATAAGGAGCGGGAGACCCGCGAGAAGATGCTGGCCGAGGGCAAGCTGGCGCCCGAGGTCTTCGACAAGGCCTTCAACGAGACACCCAAGGCCTTCTATGTCACTGCCGAAAAAGAGCTGGATGCCTCGCTTGAGACTCTGGGCAAACTGGATAGTTTTTGCGACGAGCGCCTCGGCAACGATGCTCCGGGCTTCCAGGCGCTGAAGGGTGCGCTGACCGAAACGCGGCAGGCGATTCACACGCTTCTCGTGAAGAAGCGGGAGACCGAACCCGATGCGGTGGAAGCGGCCCCTGCGGCTGCGGAAGCCGAGGGGGTTTCCGGTGAAGGCGCAGTGGCTTCCACTGCCACATCGGCCGGAGGAATGGGTGGAGGCAGTTCATTTTTTGCTATTTCTCTGGCAGCGGAGCCCCCGGAGCGCCGCCAGATTGTAGCTTCCATTGTTGGGGCGGCACAACAACTGCGCCGGCTCGATCCGGTTAGTCCCACCGCCTATCTCTTGTTGCGAGGGCTGCGCTGGGGCGAGCTGCGGACCGCAGCGCGCAAACCGGAAGGTCTAGCCGCCAGTACGGCGCTGGAAGCTCCGTCTACGGAATTGCGTCAACAGATCAAGCTGCTGGCATTGGCCGGACGCTGGCCGGATCTGCTGGAGGCAGGCGAGATGGCTCTCGCCGTTCCTGGGGCGCGCGCCTGGCTCGATTTACAGCGCCTCGAGGTGGCGGCCTGTAACGCTCTGGGAGAAGAGTACAGCGGCATCGCCACGGCGATTCAATCCGAGTTGCGCGCCCTGTTGAACGATCTTCCCGAATTGCTCGGCGCGGCTCTGCTGGACGAATCCCCGGCGGCCAATCCCGAGACCAGGGCTTGGATTCAGGGCCTGGGCGAGACGCCTCCCTTGGCCGAGTCCAGTGGCGAGGATGAATCCGGCGAAACGGCGGCTCCGGCGACAGAGGAGGCGGCGCCGGGCTGGCTTGCCGCCGCCATCGACGCCTTTGCCCTGGCCAAGCAGGCGCGGGCCAAGGGGCAGGAGGAGAAGGCATTCGCCATCATGCGCGCCGAGATCGCGCGCCAGAGCTCCGGCCGGGGACGTTTCCGCCGCACCATGCAACTGGCCGAGCTGGCTATCGACGCCGGCAAGGACGCCCTTGCGCAGCCGCTCCTCGAAGACCTGGCTCAAGCGATCGAGGATCACAAACTCGACGCGTGGGAAGAGCCGCAAGTCGTCGCGGCGGACCTTAGCAAGCTGATGCGGTTCAGCCAGCGCATCAAGGACGATTCCTCCGAGAGGCAGCGGCTTTATGGAAAGATTTGCCGTCTCGATCCAGTGCGGGCGCTGGGTGTGGAACAATAACCTATGGCCAGGTTGACGGGAGAGTCGACAATTACGCTCTCGGTACTGGATCGGCTGATCGACAGAGAGCCGGAACTTAGCCAGGAGCCCGGGTTGAGCCGCGCGCAATCGATTCGCATTCTGCGCGCTTCTGTGCGCCGCGATCTTGAGTCGCTGCTCAACACGCGCCGCATTGCCGTGCTCCCCGGCGAAGGCTTCGATGAGCTGAATCGTTCGGTCTACCTATTCGGTCTGCCCGATCTTTCCACCCTCAACATGAGCGGCGGCGGGGACCGCAATCGCCTGCTCAAGGGCCTCAGTGAGGCCATCAACCTCTTTGAGCCGCGTCTGACGCAGGTGATGGTTTCGATGGTCGAGAATCCTGAGACGCTGAAAACCGATGTCCGTTTGCGCATTGAAGCTCTTTTACGGATGGATCCTGTCCCGGAGCCGGTATCTTTCGATTCGGTTCTGGAACTGCAAAGCGGCGCCTGCCGCCTGACCGGGGGCGACGATGCGCGATGAGATGCTTCTCTACTACGAACGCGAACTGGATTTCCTGCGCAAGTCAGGCGCCCAGTTTGCAGAGAAGTACCCAAAGATCGCCTCGCGCCTCGTTCTGGAACCGTCCAAATGCGAAGACCCGCACGTCGAGCGTTTGATTGAAGCCTTCGCGCTGCTGGCGGCGCGCATTCACATCAAGCTCGACGACGAGTTTCCGGAGATTACCGAGGGTCTGCTGAGCATTGTCTATCCGCAGTTGGTGCGCCTTTTGCCCTCCATGTCGGTGGCCGAATTCCAGCCTGATCCAGAGAAAGGAAAGCTGGCCAGCGGATTGACAATAGCCTCAGGCACGCCGCTCTACTCCAAGCCGGTGAGCGGCGTCCCTTCCACCTTCCGCACCTGCTATCCGGTTACGCTCTGGCCGGTGACGGTGAACGCTGTCGAGATCACCGCGCCCAGCCGCCTGAAACCGCCATTGGCGGCCGCCGACTCAGACCGCGCTCTTCGCATCGAGCTGCGGTGCGCCAAAGACGCTTCCTTCCCGGCGCTCAAGATGGGGCAGCTGCGTTTTTATCTCGACGGCGAAAGCGGCGTGGTGAACACGATCTACGAACTGCTCTTCAGCCGTTTGAATCGCATCCAGATTCGCGATCTCACGCCTGGTTCGCGTCTGGCGCCGATCACGCTGCCTGCCTCAAGCCTGCGCGCGGTTGGATTCGAGTCCGACGAGGGCATGGTCCCCTTTCCGGCCTCCACCTTTGCCGGCCACCGGCTGCTGATGGAGTACTTCGCCTTTCCGGAGAAGTTCTTCTTCATCGACCTTTGCGGGCTGGAGCGGGTTGCCGAGGCCGGGTTCAAGGAATCGGTCGAGATTGTCTTCCTGCTTGCGCCTGTCGAGGGCGCCGAACGGCTGGAGCGGCTCGAACTTGAGATTTCGAAGAAGACTTTCCGCCTCGGCTGTGCGCCAATCGTCAATCTCTTTCACCAGACCGCGGAGCCGATCCAACTGACCCATCGGCGCGCCGAGTATGCGGTCAATCCCGATGTGCGCCGTCCCTACGCAGTCGAGGTCTACTCGATTGACGAAGTCGGCGCCATCAACACGGCCACGCAGAAGATTACACAGATCGAGCCCTTCTACTCGCTGCGCCACTCCGGCCGCGGCGAACGCGATTGCTTCTGGCTGGCGCGCCGCCGGCCATCGACGCTGCCCAACGACAACGGCACGGATGTTTTTCTTTCGGTGGTCGATCTCGCGCTAAGGAACGCCGATCCCGACGCTACCGTTCTAAGCGTCCGCACCACGTGCAGCAACCGCGACCTGCCCGCGCGTCTGCCCTTTGGCAATCAGGCCAGTGATTTCGAGATCGAAGGCGCGACGCCGATGAAGCGCATTGTCGCGCTTATCAAGCCCACGCAGACCCAGCGTCCGGTGCTGGGCAGCGGCACGCTGTGGCGGCTGGTCTCTCATCTTTCGCTGAATTACCTTTCGCTGGTCGAACAGGGCAAGGAAGCGCTCAAGGAGATTTTGAGACTCTACGACACCGGCCGCTCGGCTTATTCGCAGAATGTGATACAGAGCATTCTCGAAGTGAAGAGCCGCCGTCATTTTGCCCGCCTTGTCTCTGAACACGGCGTCAGCTTTGCACGCGGGCTCCGCATCGAGATCCAGCTCGACGAACAGCAGTTTGCCGGCGGCGGCGCCTTTCTTTTCGGAGCTGTTCTCGACCGGTTCTTCGGCATGGCCGCTACACTGAACAGCTTCACGCAATTATGCATCACCACACCGCAACGAAAGGAAGCTCTGCACGAATGGCAGCCGCGGTCGGGCCGGAAGATTCTCATCTGACGGTCTCGGAATCCAGTCTCGAAGCGACGGCGCTTGGCGCCGCGCTGGCCTGCAACGCCAGTGGGTTCGACTTCTTTCAAGCAGTTGCGCTGCTGGAAGGACTGTTGAGCGATCGGAGCGCGGTGGGTGGCTTTTCCAGCCCCGGTGACGAGGCCGTGCGCTTCCGCGCGCAAGCGCGCCTGGCTTTTCCGGCCAGCGAGATTCACGAACTGGTGGAGCGAAAAGGCGCGCCGCCAGAGATGACTGTCAATTTCATGGGACTTACCGGCCCCATGGGCGTGCTGCCGAACAATTACAGTGAATTGATCGTTGAGCGGCTGCGCGTCAAGGATACCGGACTCGCCGCGTTCCTCGATATTTTCAACCACCGCGCCGTCTCGCTCTTCTACCGCGCTTGGAAGCGCTCCCGGCCGGCGTTGAGCTATGGGGATGCGGCCCACGACTGCTTGACACAGTACCTGCGCGATCTGCTTGGCCTGGGGACAGCGGGTTTGCGCGACCGCCAGGAGGCCGAGGACGAAGCGCTGATTCACTATCTCTCGCTAGCGGCCATGCATGCGCGATCGGCAGTTGCGCTGGAGCAGATTGTGGGCGACTACTTCGAGGTCCCGGTTGCGGTCGAGCAGTTCACGGGAGCCTATTACGGACTGGAAGAAGCGGCGCAGTGTGCGATCGGCGGGCAGGAGAACGTCTCGCATCAGCTTGGCCTGGGCGCAGTGGCGGGCGACGCGATATGGGACCGGCAAAGCCGCGTGCGGCTGCGTATCGGGCCGCTCACAAGGAAACGTTACGACGACTTTCTGCCCGGCGGCAGCGCCAACCGCCAATTGCGGGCAATCACGCGGTTCTTTACCAATGACTGTCTGGATTTCGAAGTGCAGCTTGTGCTGCGGCGGGAAGAGGCGCCGGCGATCCAGCTCGGGCTCGACGGCCAGCAGCCGGCCCGCCTTGGCTGGGATTCCTGGGCCAGCACCGCGCCAATGAATCGCGATCCGGACGAAACGATTTTGTTAATGTGAGGATGATATGGGACTGAATCTGAAAGCGCTCATCGGAAAACTCAACGAACAGACCCGCTCGGCCCTGGAGGCCGCTGCCGGGCTCTGCCTTTCACGCACGCATTATGACATCGAGATCGAGCACTTGCTCTTGAAGATGCTCGATTCTTCGTCGAACGACTTTGCTTCGATCCTGAAGTACTTCGAGGTCGATAAGTCGAGGCTTGCCGCCGAATTGACCCGCTCACTCGACAAGCTCAAGTCCGGCAACGCGCGCACGCCGGCGATCAGTCCGTCGGTGCTGAAGACGATGACCACGGCCTGGACCATCGGGTCGATCGACTACAACGCCGGGCAGGTGCGCACGGGCTTTGTCATTCTTGCCCTGGTCACCGATGCGGAACTGATGCGCCTGATTAACGAGGTCAGCCGCGAATTCCAGAAGATCAACGGCGACGCGTTGCACAAGGATTTCTTCGGTATTGTCGCCATGTCGGCAGAGACCACGACGGCGGCTACCGCGGCAGGCTCGCCCGCTGCCGGGCAGACGCCAACGCCCGGAGGAAGAACGCCCAATATCGATCAGTACACGGTGGACCTGACCGGCAACGCAAAGGCGGGCAAGATCGATCCGGTGCTGGGCCGCGATCCGGAGATTCGCCAGGTCGTGGACATTCTGACCCGCCGCCGCCAGAACAACCCCATCCTCACCGGCGAGGCGGGCGTGGGAAAGACCGCGGTGGTAGAGGGATTCGCACTGCGCGTCGTCCAAGGCGACGTGCCGCCGCCGCTGAAAAACGTGACCATCCGGACCCTCGATCTGGCACTGCTGCAGGCAGGGGCCGGTGTCAAAGGCGAGTTCGAAAACCGGCTCAAGGGGCTCATCGAAGAGGTCAAGGCCTCGCCCACGCCGATTATTCTCTTCATCGACGAAGCGCACACGATGATCGGCGCGGGCGGACAGGCGGGACAGGGCGACGCGGCCAACCTGCTGAAGCCGGCTCTGGCCCGCGGCGAACTGCGCACCATCGCCGCCACCACCTGGTCCGAGTACAAGAAATACTTTGAAAAAGATGCGGCCCTGGCTCGGCGTTTCCAGGTGGTCAAGGTCGAGGAGCCGAGCGAGCAGCAGTGCATGATCATGATGCGCGGGCTGGTGGCCTCGCTTGAAAAGCATCACAAAGTGCGAATTCTCGACGAAGCGGTCTTTGCCGCTGTGCGCCTGACCCACCGCTACCTTGCCGGACGGCAGTTGCCCGACAAGGCGGTCAGCATTCTCGACACCGCCTGCGCCAGGCTGGCCTTGAGTCAATCTACGATTCCTCCGGCAATCGAGGATCTCAACCGCCACATCGACGCGCTCGCCGTGCAGACACGGATTCTGGAACGAGAAGCGGCGGTTGGCGCGGATCACCGGGAGAAGCTGGCGGAAATCGCCACGCACAAAGAGGCCGCCGAAGCCAGGCTCAAAACCTTGACCGAGCGCTGGGACAAGGAGCGCGATCTGGTCGGCCGCATTCGCGAGGTGCGCGCCAAGCTGGAATCCGCGCCGCCCGCCGTACCGGCGCCGGAGGCCGCGGCTGCGGATTCCGTAGCTCCCGCAGAGCAAGCGGCCAATCCGGCTCCGGGACCAGCTGAATTGAAATCGCAGCTGCAAACGCTCGAAGCCGAACTCTCCGCGCTCCAGGGCGAGACCGGCCTGATCCACGTATGCGTCGATGCGCAGACTGTCGGCGAGGTCCTTTCAGCATGGACCGGCATTCCGGCCGGCAAGATGCTCAAGGATGAGATCGCAACCATCCTGGCTCTCAAGGAGCATCTCTCCCGCCGTGTCATAGGCCAGGATTACGCCATGGAAGTGATCGCGCAGCGCGTGCAGACCTCGCGCGCTTCGCTGGACGACCCTAAAAAGCCGGTGGGCGTTTTCATGCTTGTCGGCCCCAGCGGCGTAGGCAAAACCGAAACGGCGCTCGCGCTCAGCGACCTTCTCTATGGGGGAGAACACAACCTGATCACGATCAATATGTCGGAGTTCCAGGAGCCGCATACCGTCTCCACGCTGAAGGGCTCGCCTCCGGGCTATGTCGGCTACGGCGAGGGCGGCGTGCTCACTGAGGCGGTGCGCCGGCGGCCCTATTCGGTGGTGCTGCTCGACGAAGTTGAGAAAGCTCACCCGGATGTGCTCGAACTCTTCTTCCAGGTTTTCGACAAGGGTATGATGGAAGACGGCGAAGGCCGCGAAATCGACTTCAAGAACACCATCATCATCCTGACCACCAACGCCTGCACCGACCAGATGATGAAGCTGGTGGCGGACCCTGAAACCGCGCCCGGGCCACGCGCGCTGATCGAGGCCATCAAGCCGGAGATGGACAAGATCTTCAAGCCGGCATTTCTCGGCCGCATGGTTTCGATTCCCTACTACCCGGTGCGCGACGAGGCGCTCAAGCAGATTATCCGGCTCAAACTCGGCAAGATTCAGGGGCGGCTGAAGGAGAACCACAAGATAGAGCTCACCTATGACAACGCTTTTCTCGATGCGGTGGCCAGCCGCTGCACCGAAGTGGAAAGCGGCGCGCGCAACGTGGACCATATTCTCACCAACACACTGCTGCCCGACCTGTCACGCAAGATCCTCGGCAGCATGGCCGAGGGGGAGAAGATGACGGCGGTCAGCGTCACCGTTGGCGAGAACGGCGATTTCGCTTACGGTATTACGCGGTTGGCGGCGGAAGACGCTTCGGCCTGAGTTGGAGCGAAGGTGGATTGATGGCGGAATACACTCAAGACGGTTGCATCGTCTCCTTGAAGACCCCGCTCGGCAAGGATGCCTTGCTTCTGACCTCATTCAGCGGGCACGAGTCCATTTCGCGGCTTTACCAATTCGATCTCGGCATGATCGTCCCGGCTGGTTCAACGATCGATTTCTCCAGGATCGTCGGCCAGAAAGTGACCGTCTCGCTTCTGCAGGCCGATGGAAGGCCGCGCTTCTTCAACGGATTCGTCAGCAGCTTTGCGGCTACGGGCGGCGATCACCGCTTCACACACTACCAGGCGCAGGTAGTGCCCTGGATGTGGATGCTGACGCGCGAAGCCGATTGCCGCATCTTCCACAGCAAGACCGTCAAGGAGGTGATCGAAAAGGTCTTTCAGGATCGCGGCTATCAAGACTATTCCTTCTCGCTCAACGGCAGTTATTCGCCCATGGAATATTGCGTGCAATACCGCGAGAGCGACTTCAATTTCGTCTCACGGCTGATGGAGCAGAACGGAATCTTCTACTGGTTCGAGCACAAGGATGGTTCGCACACGCTCAAGATTGCCGACTCGCAAAACGCCTTCGAGCCCTGCCCCGGCCAGAAGAGCGCACGCTACGCTCCAGTGGCCGGAGCCATCGAGCAGGAAGATCATGTGTCCACCTTTGCCTTCGGGCAGGAACTGAAGACCGGCAAATGCACACTGACAGACTACAACTTCGAGACTCCATCGACGGATTTGCTCGCAGCCGAGCCCACCATCTACACGGTCGGCCCCAACGCTTCGTTCGAACTCTTCGATTATCCCGGCCTGTATGGCAAAAGAGGCGACGGCAAAGCCGCGGTGACTCTGCGTATGCAGGAGGAAGAGGCCGGGCATCTGACCTGCCACGGAGAAAGCACCTGCCGGGCATTCTCGGCCGGCTTCAGGTTCGAACTGAAAGACTACCCGGTGACGCTGCCGGACAAGAACCTGGTTCTCACCGAGGTTCGGCACATCGTCTCGGTGGAGGGCCGCTACTCCAGCGATTCCAGTAAGCGCGAAACGGAAGAATATACGAATCGATTCGTCTGCATACCGCATAGCGTGAACTACCGGCCGGCGCGCCTGACCCCCAGGCCCTATATGCAGGGGCCGCAAACGGCGGTGGTCACTGGCCCCAGCGGCGAGGAGATCTACACCGACAAGTACGGGCGCGTCAAGGTGCTCTTCCCCTGGGACCGCCGCAAGGACGACTCCTGCTGGGTGCGCGTCTCGCAGGATTGGGCCGGCAAGGGGTGGGGCATGATCAACATCCCGCGCATTGGACAGGAGGTCCTGGTCAGCTTTCTCGACGGCGATCCGGACCGGCCGCTGATCACCGGCCGTGTCTATAACGCAGAGCAAGCGCCGCCCTATCCGCTGCCCGACTGCGGCACACGCTCGACCTTCAAGACGCGCAGTTCCAAAGGCGGTGGACCCGACAATTACAACGAATTGCGCTTCGAGGACAAAAAGGGCAGCGAGCAGATTTTTCTGCGCGGCGAGAAGGACCTCGACATTCAAATCAATCACGATGCCCGCGAGCAGATTGGAAACGACCGCAGCATCGTGGTCAAGAAAGACCAGAAGGAGCAGATCGGCGGCGATCTGCACCGGCAGATTCAAGGTAACCAGTTCGACGATGTCTCGGGCGACTTGCACCTGCACGTCGGAGGCGCCATGAACCAGAAGGCCGGCGGTACGATCTCCCTCGAATCCGGAGGGAACATCTACGAGAAGTCGGGCGCAAACTTCGCTCACCAAGCCGGGCAGATGATCCATCTCAAGGCCGGTATGACGGTGGTGATCGAAGCCGGCACGGAGCTCTCTTTGAAGGTCGGCGGCAACTTCATCGACATCAACCCGGCCGGCGTCACGATTACCGGAACCTTAGTGATGATCAACAGTGGCGGTTCATCCGGTTCGGGTTGCGGATCCAGTCCGGTTTCGCCCAACGCCCCCAAAAGTCCCGACATTGCCGACGATGGATCGAAAGGAACGAAGATGAACTGACGCGGAGTCCTGTGCGGGCCCATAGCCTCGGTTGCTGCAAGCCAAACCAAACTGCTAACGTTGACTACCGGTCACTGCCATGAAACAGCTACAACCCGTTCTCTGGACCAAAGGCACACTGCTGACGCCGCAGCACCTGCAGCTACAGGACAGATACCTGGAGGATAGCCTCACCTTCCGTGTGCAGGCGCTCAGGGTCTTCTCCTGGGGCTTCAGTGAACTGCTCGTCAACCAGCCTCTTCTGGACGAGGGGCAGCTTGCGATCTCGCGCGCCGCGGGTATCTTCCCCGACGGCCTGGTCTTTGAGATTCCCGGTCCCGACCAGGCGCCGCCCTCCCGCGCGCTGGCCGAGATCTTCGGCCCCGACGACCGCGCTCTCGATTTCTATCTCACGGTTCCCGATTTCAAGGAAAAGGGTCTGAACGTGGCCGGACTGGGTCGTCAGGCCGGCTCGCGCTATCTGGCCGAGATTGCCACGGTGCGCGACGACAACACCGGATTGACCGAGCAGCCGGTTCAGATTGCACGCAAGAATCTGCGCCTGCTTTCAGAGTTCGAATCGCGCGAAGGCAGTTCGGCTTTGCGCATGGTCCGCATTGAGAAGTCGGATACCGGAGGTTTCCGGCTCGATCCGCGCTTCGTTCCGCCTCTGCTCGATGTCGGCGCCAACGATTTTCTCGGCGGCCTGGTGAACGGACTTCTCAAGATTCTTTCCGCCAAGAGCACGCAGGTCTCCGGCAGCCGCCGCCAGCGGAACCAGAGCCTCGCCGACTTCACCACCGCCGACATCGCCAATTTCTGGCTGCTTTACACTGTCAACTCGAATATCCCCGTTCTGAGCCATCTCTTACAGGGACAGCGCTGCCATCCGCAGGAGCTCTTTGCCACACTCACCAATCTGGGCGCGGCGTTGACAACATTTTCCACGACGATCCGTCCCCGCGATCTTCCCCTCTACGATCACACCGACCTCGGCAAGGTCTTCGCCGATCTCGATAAGAAGCTGCGGATTCTGCTGGAAACCGTGGTTCCATCGAATGTGGTGGCGCTCCCGCTCAAGCCCGTCAGCGGCACTGTTTACGCCACTGCCATCGATCAAGATAAGTATCTGGCCAATACACGCATGTATCTATCGATCGCTGCCGACGCGCCGGACGACGCGATCATCCGCCAGGTTCCGCGCCTGGTCAAGATCTGTTCGGCGACGCATATCGATCTGCTTGTCAAAAATGCTTTGGCCGGCGTTCAGCTCACTTACCTGCCCACGCCACCCAGCGCCATTCCCATCAAGGTCAAGCACCAATACTTCAGCCTGAACCAGGCCGGTGCGGCATGGGAGACAATCGGCCGCAGCCGCAACTTCGCTGCTTATGTTCCGGCCGACCTCGCCAATCCGCGAATGGAACTGCTAATCCTGCTGCCGCAGGCGGAAGGTGGGCAATGAGAACGCTGACCAAACCCGTCTGGACCGAGGGGATGTATCTAGGCCCCCATCATTTTCAAAACCAGATCCGCTACTTCGAGGACGCGCTGGATTTCGTCGTGCAGAGTCTGTGGCGCGACGCGGCGGGCTTTGCCGGTTTGGAGTTCGACGGCGATGCTCTGCGCAACGGAACAATGGCGATCGTTCACGCGCGCGGCCTCTTTGGCGACGGTCTTGCCTTCGACATCCCCGGCTCTGACCCCGCGCCCGCGCCGCGCCCCTTCGCTGGGCTGTTTTCCCCCGTCGCCGATCATCTGACCATGTATCTCGCCGTCCCGGCGCTGGTACGCGGCGGCCGCAATACCAGCCCCGAGGAGGCGCCCAACGCAACGCGTTTTACTGCCTCAAAACAGCTCGTTCCGGACCATAACACGGGTCTTGACGAGAAACACGTCGAAACCGGCCGGAAGAATCTCCAGATCGTGGCCGAATCGGAACTGAACGACTCGCTGATCTCGCTGGCGCTGGTGCGCATTCTGCGCGACGGATCGGGCCACTTCGAGGTAGATCCGGCCTTCATACCACCTTGTCTGAATCTCCACGCCAGCCCGGCGCTGGCTGGAATGCTCAGCCGCCTCGTCGATATCCTCAATGAAAAGAGCACCGTCTTCACGCAAGAACAGGCGAATCGGAGCGGTGTTTTCCAGGCCGGAATGTCGGCGCGCGACGTGGGCCAGTACTGGTTTCTGCACACCCTCAATTGCAGCATCCCGGCATTGCGAAATCTCCTCGTCTCGCAGCACGGCCATCCCCAGGAACTTTATCGCGAAATGGCTCGGCTGGGCGGCGCTCTCTGCACTTTCGGCCTGGAGACGCATCCACAAACATTGCCGGCGTACAACCATTGGAATGCAGGCGACTGCTTTGCCGCGCTGGATCTTCATATCCGTCGCCACCTAGAACTGGTCATGCCCTCCAAGGCCATTCGTATCGCACTCAATCCCGTCGAGAGCTGCCTCTGGAATGGCCAGGTGACCGATGAGAGATGCCTGGGCGCGGGCCGATGGATTCTCGAAATCCAATCGCCCATCGGCGACGCCGCCCTGATTGCAAACGCGCCCCGGCTTAGCAAGGTCTGCTCGGCGCGCTTTGTAGTCGAACTGATCAAGCGCGCGCTGCCGGGCCTGGTGCTCACACACCTGTCCGTGCCTCCGCCTCAAATTGCCGCGCGCGTCGAGTGCCAGTACTTCTCGATTGCGCGCGTTGGTCCCTGCTGGGAGCATATCGTCCAGACACGCATGGTGGGCGTCTATGTTCCCGCCGAGATTCCAACGCCACAGATGTCCATTCTTGTTTTGCGCGACGATTAGTCCAAATGGTTTGTGTTTTGGAATTGATTCCTGGAGCCGGCAATTTTACGCGGACGGCATTCATGGCGCTATAACATCGGAAATCCGTGGCATCGAGAGGTCGAGACGTCACACAATCGCAGCATTACGGGAGGTAGGTGGAGATGCCAAATCAGGTTTGCATGGGTGCGTCGATGATGTGCAGTTTCGGAATGGCTCCCAGTTCGCTGGTTGTCCTGCCCACCAATAAAGTCCTCACCAGCGAAGTCCCCGACGCGAACATCATGGATCACATACCGATGACGAATATCATGCCGTTCGGGATGTGCATGTCGCCGGCCAACCCCGTGGTGGCGTCGGCCACCGCGGCGGCGCTGGGCGTGCTCACTCCCATGCCGTGCATTCCGGCAACCCTCTCGCCGTGGGTTCCTGGCGCGTTAACCGTGCTGCTGGGCAATGCACCGGCTCTGGACAATGTCTCGACACTTATGTGCAACTGGGGCGGAGTGATCACCTTCGTCACGCCGGGGGAGTTTACGGTCGAGATCCCGTAGAAGCCCGCCCGGCTGGTTATTTGCCAGTCTTGTTGCCAACTCCATTTCCATCGCGAAGAAGACGGCCTGACAGTGTTCGGAATCGCACTTGAATTCGCCGCTGCAACCGACATCGGAAATGTGCGCCGCAACAACGAAAACAGCTCCGGCTATGATACGGATCAAGCCGGGGCGTACTCGGAAGTCGATCGGTGACGTTTGACGCAGACTCTGCCACAATCCGGCGCCGCTGCCCACTTTCCTTCGGTTGGAAGATGGAGCGTCACGGCGATGCCCGCGGGCTGGCTCTATGTGGCCGGCTTTGGGATTCGCCAGATGCCGCTGGCCGCGGGAGCCGTAGCTGCCAGCGTTGGCGTGGGCCAGGATGCGCTGGATTCCGAGAAGGATCTGGCCGAGTATATCGAAAAGCAGAAGAAACTCATCGGCAGCGCTTTGAAGGAAGTGAAGTTCGCCGGGCCCCAGGCGACCGCTTTTGCGGGCGCGGATCTCGGCGAGCAATGTCGCCCTCCGCCAGATTCTTCTTGAAAAAGGCTCGCCCGAAGAGATCGAGGCGGCCCGGCCGTACGAGCAGGGATGCGTGCTGAATTTTCTGGGGCTGGAAACGCACGGCTGGATTCCCATCGTCCGCACACCAACTGGAAACTCACCATCCCATCCTACGAGGAGATTAACAAGCAGAACATGCACAAGCCGTGCCTCGCCCAGCATGCGGCCTTCGTGGTCCGCCAGGGGGGCGGCGACGCCGAATGGCTCCGCGATGGCCTGCCCGCCTGCAATACTTCATCAATCGCTACCGCAATCACAATCGGCACGCCAATGGGCTTTACTTCTGGCAGAACGATGCGGCTATCGGCGTGGACAACGACCCTTGCACTTTCTACCGCCCCCCGCGAGGCTTCCGGGTCGATCTACTTGAATTGCCTGATGTACAAGGAACTGGAAGCTGCCGCGTATCTCTGCGAGCGGCTCAATCTTGGCGAAATTGCCGCGCAATATCGAGGCGATGCGGCGAACTTGCGGGCCGCCGTCCAGGAACATTGCTGGGACGAGG
>CAWCWQ010000010.1:0-4646 GCA_963799145.1 uncultured Acidobacteriaceae bacterium
AGTGATAGAAGGTCAGAGACCAGAGATCAGAGATCAGGGATCGGTTACTCCAACGCTTCTGGCGCCAGCCCGATATTCTTCTCGCCGGCGGCCTTCTTGGCATTGTAGTTCTTCACCCAATCTTCCCAGTGCTTGCCCGCCGCGCGATCCTTGCCGCTGAACTCGACGCTGGCGATATCCGCATAGCTCACCCTGCGCTTCTCTGTTGAGCGCGCCGTGAAGCACTGCAAAAAGGAATCCTCAAGGGTGGGGCCGGTCTGGCAGTTGAAGATGAAGGCCTCGATGCGCTCGCCGGACTTGAGAGTCAATGTTACATCGCCGCGATAATCGCGGGCCTTTTCCATGGCCTTGCGCAAGTCGTCGTCATTAACCAGCGCCGGAACCCAGCCTTCCAGATTCTCCTGCTCCGCGCCGGGAGCCAGCTCCAGCGCCTCCACCTGCTCGCGCGTGTACTTCGCCACTTCGGCGGTCATACGCGGGTCTCCTCAAGGCTTTGCTCCGGCTCCGCGATCTGCACCAGTTTCGACGGCCCATGCGGCGCGGGCTGATCGAGCAGCTTGAGCGCGTGACGGTCGGGATACAGGCGGAAGTTACCACGCGCCATGGCCAGGAAACCCTTTACCGAACCGAAGCCGTCGATGACCGCCGTGGTCTCATAGCCGCAACTCACCATGCAGTTGGCGCACTTGGGGTTGCCGCTGGCCACGCCGTAGTTATCCCAGGCCGTGGTTTCGAGCAGCTCCTTGTAACTCTCGGCATAACCCTCCTGCAGCAGATAGCAGGGCTTCTGCCAGCCGAAGATGTTATAGGCCGGCATGCCCCACGGAGTGCACTCATAATTGCGGTCGCCCATCAGAAATTCGAGAAACAGCGGCGACATATTGAACTTCCACGCGGGCTTGCGGTTGGAGAGGATGGCGCGGAAGAGCCGCCGCACGCGGGCGCGGCCCAGAAAGCGGTTCTGATCCGGCGCCTTGTCGTAGCTGTAGCCGGGCGAAAGCACGATGCCCTCAACGCCCATGCCCATCACTTCATCGAAGAAGGCGCGCACGCTGTTGGGGTCCGTGCCGTCAAAGAAGGTGGCGTTGGTCGTGACGCGGAAGCCGCGCCTGACCGCCTCCTTGAATGCCCTCGACGGCGATGTCGTAGCCGCCCTCGCGGCAGACGGAGAAATCGTGGTGCTCGCGCTGGCCGTCGAGATGCACGGAGAAGGTCAGGTACTTCGACGGCGTGAACTCCGGCAGACGCCGCTTCAGTTCCAGCGCGTTGGTGCACAGGTAGATGTACTTCTTGCGCGCGATCAGGCCGTTGACGATCTCGACAATCTGCGGATGCAGCAGCGGCTCGCCGCCGGGGATGGAGACCATCGGCGCGCCGCACTCTTCGACCGCGGCAAAGCACTCCTCCGGCGTGAGCTGCTTCTTCAGAATATGGGGCGGATACTGCACCTTGCCGCAGCCGGCGCAGGCCAGGTTGCAGCGGAAGAGCGGCTCCAGCATCAGCACCAGCGGATAGCGCTTCACGCCGCTCAGCTTCTTCTTCAGCACATAGGTGGAAACCGTCCACATCTGTGAGATAGGAACAGCCATCTTCGGTCTAACCTCCAGCGCCAACCGCGGCGCGCTCCATGGCCCGCCGGTAACTGGTCAAGGCCAGCAGCGGGAAGTACTGGCGATACATCGTGTAGGCCAGGTAAAAGACTCTGGGGAAGCCTGTACCTGTAATGATACTTTGGCGGGTCTTGCCGTCGCCCATGGACTCGTCCCAACTGCCGTCAGGCCGCTGCCGTGTGAGCAGCCAGCGAACGCCCTTGGCGAGAGAGTCGGAGCGGTCATCGCCCGCTGCCAGCAGGCCCAGCAGCGCCCAGGCCGTCTGCGAGGGCGTGCTCACGCCTACGCCGCGCGTGTTCGGATCGTCGTAGCTGCCGCAGGTCTCGCCCCATCCGCCGTCCGGATTCTGCACCATGCGAATCCACTCAGCGGCCTGCTGAATCTGCGGCTCGTGATTGTCGATGCCGATGGCCTCAAGCCCGCGCAAGCACCAGAAATGTCCCGTAGATGTAATTCACGCCCCAGCGTCCGAACCAGCTTCCATCCGGCTCCTGCTCGCTGAAGATGAACTGGATGGCCTTTTCCACGCGCTTGTCCGCTCGCGTATACCCATAGGCAGCCAGCATCTCCAGCATCCGCCCCGTAATGTCCACCGTCGGCGGGTCCAGCATGGCGTTGTGATCTGCAAAGGGAATGTACTGGAAGATCATCTTGGTGTTGTCTTTGTCGAAGCTGCCCCAGCCGCCGCTCCTGCACTGCATGGCAAACTCCCACTCGATGGCGCGCTGCTCAACCTTGTGCTGATAGCCTTCGCGAGGATTGTCCACCTTGCTCAGCGCCAGCAGCACCTGCGCGGTGTCGTCGGTGTCGGGATAGAACTCGTTGTTGTACTCGAAATACCAGCCGCCCGGCGCGGTTCTCGGCACCTTCACGGCCCAATCGCCCTTGTGGCGGACCTCCTTTGAAAGCATCCAGTCCGCCGCCTTGATCATGCGCGGATCGGTGCGCGGCACGCCGGCCTCGCCTAAAGCGTAAACCGCCTGCGCCGTATCCCAGACCGGCGAGGCGCAGGGAGTCATGCGGAACGCTGGCTCCGGCATGACTTCGCTGGCCGGCTCCTCGATGCCTAGCTTCTCGAACTCGTCGCGGGCGCGAATCACCTGCGGATCGTCCTCGGAGTATCCCAGGCAGCGCAACGCAACGATGGCGTTGGCCATAGCCGGATAGATAGCGCCCAGGCCGTCGGTCATCTCCAAACGCTCCAGAATCCACTTCTCCGCCCTGGCCAGCGCCAGCTTGCGCAGCGGACGGATGTGAACCGCCTCGGCAAAGTGCAAAATCCTGTCGAGAACAAGAAAGAAATTGCGCCAGGAAATGATCGCCTTGCGGTTCATGCGCAGGCGCAGCGTGGCATTGGCGCGGCCGCCCACAAACAGCTCGTCGATCCCCTGCTCAGGCGGGATCTTTTTG
Organism: uncultured Acidobacteriaceae bacterium; assembly: GCA_963799145.1. Lineage (GTDB taxonomy): Bacteria > Acidobacteriota > Terriglobia > Terriglobales > Acidobacteriaceae > Telmatobacter. The sequence continues at coordinate 3,021 of CAWCWQ010000010.1, forward strand.
AACGGTTTCTTTGCGTACATGATGGCCAGGGGAACAAGAATCGACCGCGACCACGACGAGATCTCGTAGATGTTGAAGTAAAACCATCTGGGAAAGAGAACGATCTCAGGAGGAATTGCCGGCACCGCGTCGTAATCGTACTCGCCCAGCGCGCAAAGATACATCTTGGTGAATGTATTGCATTCCACCACGCCGCCATGCCGCAGCACCCACTCGCGGCATCGGATCAGCCGCGGATCGCCCGCGCCGATGCCCATGACCTTGGCGGAGGAGTAGCACTTTACCGATAGCGAGATATTGCCCGGCCCGCCGGGATAGATGCTCCAACTGCCGTCCTCGTTCTGGTAGCGCATCATCTCGGCAAGCGCTCGCTTGAGCCGCCCCGGATCGCCGCTCTCAAGCAACGTATGCAGAAAAATGTAGTCGGCCTCGAGCATCGCATCCGCCTCGAGCTCCCCACACCAATAGCCGTCAGGTTGCTGCTGCGACAAGAGAAACTCGCGCGATCGCGCTACGGCCGACTCCACCTCACCGAGGTCCGCGTCCAGCCGCCCAAACCTGGGCACTGCAACCTTCGGCGCGGTGAATCTCGCCGCTGTCCCGCCTGCCGCGAATTGCGTCTTTCCCTGCTGAATGCCCATAGGGTTCCAATCGCCTCAGGTTCTATTCTCTGGTCGCTAGTCCCTAGTGCTGTGTCCAGGAGATTTGGTAATCCAAGCATAAGCCCTGGGTGCCCCAGGTCCCTCGCATTTGGGGACCTGGGAGAGTACGAAATCACCAAGACGTGCCACCAGTCCCTACTCCTCCGCTTCACCGCAGCGGCAAGGGCTCCGCCCCGCCGGCGGAGCCGATGGCCTGGACAATCTCCGGAGGAAGTCCGAATCGGACATTCTCCGGCATCACTTCTACTTCTTCGACGCGATCGTATCCGTTTAGTCGCAGGTAATTGACCACGTCCTCGACCAGCACCTCGGGGGCCGATGCGCCGGCCGTCACCGCTACCGTCGTCACGCCTTCCAGCCACTTCGGATCGATGGCCGCCGAGTTGTCGATAAGATATCCGATTGTTCCCAGATTCCGCGACACCTCGACCAGCCTGTTGGAGTTCGAGCTGTTCGTCGATCCCACCACCAGCACCAGCCCCGCATCGTGAGCCACGTTGCGCACCGCTACCTGGCGGTTCTCCGTCGCGTAGCAGATGTCCTGCGAGTGTGGCCCAACAATGTTCGGGAACTTGAGCTTGAGCGCATGGATGATATCCCGCGCCTCGTCCAGGCTCAGCGTGGTCTGGGTCAGGTAGGCCACCCGGTCGGGATTGGGCACCTGGAGCGCCGCAACCTCGGCCACGTTTGAAACCACCTGGGTCGCCTCAGGCGCCTCGCCCAGCGTGCCCTCGATCTCGTCGTGGTCGCGGTGGCCGATGAGCACCAGCGAGTAGCCCTGGCGGGCAAACTTCACCGCCTCGATATGCACCTTGGTCACCAGCGGGCAGGTGGCGTCGATCACCCGCAGGTTGCGCACCTTGCTGCGCTCCCGCACGGCAGGCGAAACCCCATGCGCCGAGTAGATCACGCGCTGCCCGTCGGGCACGTCGTCGATCTCATGGACAAAGATCGCTCCCTTTTC
>CAWCWQ010000011.1:0-5440 GCA_963799145.1 uncultured Acidobacteriaceae bacterium
AGACAGGATATTTCAGCGGTAAGTCGGGTATAAAGGCAAGGCTGCGTCAATCTGATAGGTTGGGTTTGCGAGAACTCACCGTCAGAGGAGGACACAGCCTTGTCCACAGTATGCAGCATTTTCTCCCAAGTTTTGAAGTTGATTCCACGTGCCATCTTCGATGCCGCCGTTCGCAAGCATCATGCTGAGCGCCACGCCAAGGGCTTCACCTGCTGGGGCCAGTTGGTGGCCATGCTCTTCTGCCAGTTGGGTTCGGTCAACAGCCTGCGCGACATCGTCAACGGTCTCGCCGCCAGCGAAGGCAAGTTGCGCCATCTGGGCCTGCCCGCCGCGCCCTGCCGCTCCACCCTGGCCTATGCCAACGCCCATCGCCCCAGCGCCCTCTTCGAGGACCTCTTCTATCGAACGCTGGAGATAGCCCGTGGTCAGGCTCAGCAGTCGGGCGTGCGGCACAAGTTTCGCTTCAAGAACAAGCTGCTGTCCATCGATGCCACCACCATCGAGTTGTGCGCTTCCGTCTTCGACTGGGCGCAGTTTCGCCGCACCAAAGGAGCCGTCAAGCTGCATCTGATGCTCGATCACGACGGCCTGCTGCCCTGCTACGGAGTGATCACCGACGGCAAGCAGCACGAAGTCACCGTGACCCGTCAGTGGGAGTTCGCACCGGGCACCATCCTGGTCTTTGACCGCGGCTACACCGATTACAACTGGTTCGAACGGCTGACCCAACAGGGTGTTTACTTCGTCACACGCTTGAAGAGCAACGCCGACATCCTTGAAATCGAGGACCTGGCCGTGCCGCATCGCAAGGGATTGGTAAGCGATCAGGTCATCTGCATGACCCAGCAGGCCATCGACAACGACAACCCGCCCAAAATGCGCCGCATCGAGTTCTTCGACGAAGACGAGCAGCGCACGCTGGTCTTCCTCACCAACAACATGAAACTGGCCGCCGCCACCATTGCTGAGATATACAAGAACAGGTGGCAGATTGAGCTGTTTTTCAAGGCACTGAAGCAGTCCTGCAAGGTGAAGACCTTCGTTGGCACCTCGGCCAACGCGCTGAAGACGCAGATCTGGACGGCGCTGATCGCCATGCTGCTGGTCAAGATCCTGCACATGAAATCGACCTTCGGCTGGCACTTGTCCAATTTCATGGTCCTGCTGCGCCAGCAACTGTTCGTCTATCGCAATCTGTGGACGTGGATCGACGATCCATTTCAAGCACCGGAAACGCCGCCCTCGCCGCAACTGCACTTGGCTTTCGCCTGAATTGGACAGCAGAACTGCACGACAAGAGCGATGGCACACCACGGCGTATCTATATCGGAGCACATCTTAGACAGCAGAGACCGCAACGCATAACTCGGAACCCGCCAACCCATTCCGCCAAAGTCAGGGTTTGCGAATGTATGTCCTGTCAGATCAACGTCCGTCCAAGACGATTCAGGCTATCTTGGACAGCAGTGAACGAAAGCGCAATGCCCGCCATTTCTTGATGGAATCTCTCGTCCGAGTCGGGCGTGCGGCTGGCGATGATCTCCGCTTCGCGGGCTGGCGTAGGATGCTCGACGCGCACGTAGAGGCTGCGCCGGCGGATGGGATCGCCCAACCGGCGTTCCTCGTTGCTGGTCAGTACGACAAAGGGAATGCTCTTGGCTTCAACCGTTCCGAACTCGGGGATCGACAACTGCCAGGCAGAGAGAATCTCAAGCAACATGGCCTCAAAACCCTCGTCCACCTTATCCAACTCGTCAATCAGAAGCACGCACGGCCGCTCGCATTCGAGCGCGCGCATCAGCGGGCCCGCCCGGAAGAAGTCGCGCCCTTTGAGGCTCGCCTGCACGCTCTGCCAGTCGGCGTGCTCGCCTCGCGCGAACTCCATATAGAGCCGCTGCAACCCATCGTCGAACTTTCCGATGGCCTGGTCCTCAGTCACGCCCCGATAGCACTGCAGGCGCTCGATATGCGTCCCTGCGGCCTTGGCGACCGAAACAGCTAATTGCGTCTTGCCCGATCCCGCAGGCCCTTCGAGCAGCAGCGGTTTCTGCATTCTTGCGGCGAGGTAAACGACCTTAATCATCACCGGATCGATGAAGTAGCCAGTCGCCGTAAGCCGGACCGAGAGATCGTCGAGCGAGTTGAACATCGTCCCCTCCAACCGTTCGGCGCCAGTATTGGTCGAAATTGAAAACTCGGTCAAATTCGGTTTCGTTTAGGTTCCGAGGTTTTGAGCCGGGACAGAGGGTTGGAGTTGGCGCGGATTTGACCGAAAAACGGATCCAACTCATCATGCCGTTACTCGCCGCCCTGCTGCGGCCATGCACAAACGGTTGGAGGACATGTCGTTATGGGATCTGCACTTGCTATGCCGGAGCTTGAACGTGACGAATCACTTTTGACTGCCGAGGATGTCGCCTCGAAGCTAAAGGTAAGCAAAGACTGGGTTTGGGACCACTCCTCGCGGAGACTGCCTTACTTGCCGGTCATTCGCATGAGCGACGGCGCCTTGCGCTATCGCGCAAGCGGGATCGAAGAGTTCCTTAAAGAAAGGGAACGGGCTTCCTGTTTGCGGCGCAAACGCCGGTAAAATGGGGGTGGCCACTTGTTCCCTCCACACAGAAATTGAGGAACAAATGGGAGTCTCATATCAGAAAGGGTGGGTCAGGCCGCGGGGGAAGAAATGGCACGGCTGTTTTCGTCGCACCGAGCTTGATCCTGAAACCAATGAACCCAAACTCGTTACCCATTCCTTCGTCCTGGGGCTTAGGGCAGAGATGTCAAAGTCGCAGGCTCGAGAGAAGCTGGAGAGCGAGATCACCAAATTGGGCGGGCGCTCGATCGGTGACCAATCCGTTGTCAACGGCGCGGTCACTTTCGAATGGTTCGTCAAAAACCGTTATCTGCCGCTGAAAGAGGGGGATTGGAGAGAAGAGACTGCCAAGGTGAAGAAGTACCTGATTCAGGCAGATCTCGTCGATGCGTTCCGTGATTGCAGGCTGGAAAACTTCGACAAAGTAATCCTGCAAACCCACCTCAATAGGCTGGCCAAAACGCATTCCAGAGACAGAGTGCTGCAGGTACGATCCTATATGCGCGCCATCTTTGCCGAAGCGGTCGACCAGAACTTCATTCCGCGGGATCCCGCGCGCAGGGTTAAACCTCCCGCGAACCTGCGCGAGGTAGACAAGACTACGCTCAGTTGGGATCAGCTTCGCGCAGCACTTGAAAAACTTGGTGACATCAGCCTCCGGGACTGGATTCTGATGAAACTCGATATGTCGAATGCTCTTCGGCCGAGCGAGCTATTCCCTTTGCGGTGGCGATGCTTTCACGAAGACAGTTGCATATTGGACATTCAGGAAACGATCTACAAGGGAAAGATTCGACCGTTTGGAAAGACCAAGTCGAGTCTCACCAAGGTTCCGATCGCCGACGTCTTGGGTAAAGAAATCAAGGCGTATCGGGAGGAATGCAGACAGAACGGCAAGGATACTTCTCCGGACGCCTTCTTGTTTCCTGGACGTTTTGGAGGACCGATGGATTCCGGCAACTTCCGCCATCGCGTTCTGCACAAACTTGCCAGGGAATTAGAGTTGCCGAAACTGACCTTCCAGGTCATCCGCCGCACCATCGCCACGCTGGGTAAAACCAAGGGGCATCCCAAGGACATCCAGGGGTTGATGCGGCACAGCCGGTTGGCGACGACCATGGAGGTCTACATGCAGTCGTTGCAGAAGGACGTGCGCATGGCGATCAACTCGATTCACGACGAATTGGTGGCCACAGGCACGGAGGGGCCGGATCCTTCAACCCCTGCGGAGATATCCGCGCAAGTTGTCGGAGGGAAGGCAAGTGGAGACGCCTCCGCTCAGGAGCGCACGTTCGTGAAGGGGCGGAGAAACTCAACCGAAGAAGGGGGGAAGAAGTTCGTTGCGCCGTCTCGCGGAAAGATTTTGCAATTTGCGGGCAAAATGCGGGCAAGCAATTTGGAGGGGGACCGCTAAGTTATTGATTTATTTGGTGGACCTGGTCGGGATCGAACCGACGACCTCTTCCATGCCATAGCCCCTATTAAATGTACTTTCAACAACTCATAGGCCGCTGGAGACTGCCAAACCACGCGGAAATACGCCGAAGGCGGACATTTAACAGGTGATTTTGCAGGCGAAGAATGAACGGGGTTCCTTGGCGTCAGCTGTGGCGGCAGGGATGCACTCTTGCCCGCTCAATCCGCGCCGCAGGAGTTCTTGATGTTCGTGCGTGACCTCTCGCACAGATGTTGCAAAAGGCCAACCGTCGCGCAGCGGCGGAGAAGACCGTCCGCAAGATGGAGGCCGGGGCGATAGCCTTTGTAGCGGTCCAAACCACCGGCCCCAGCACAGGCCGGTCACACACCTTCTCGGTTAGAATCGTTCAGTGCGAGATCGGTACGCATATGGTGGTGACCCGGTTAGCGCTTCGCAGAGAAGAGGGAAAGGTTTTCCAATGAGCGATATGGCGCTTTTCGAAGAACGGCCGGTGCGCCGGGTCTTTCACAATGAGGAGTAGTGGTTTGTTCTCACCGACATTGTCAGCGCGCTGACGGACTCGCCCGCTCCGTCCGATTACCTGAAGAAGCTGCGTCGCCGCGATCCCTCTCTGGCAGAAGTCTTCAAAGGGGGGACAATTTGTCCCCCCCCTAGCGCTTCCCTTTGAAACGGAGGGCGGAGTGCAAAGACTCCAGTGCCGGAACGTCCATGGAGTTCTCCGGCTGATCCAGTCCATCCCTTCCCCCAAGGCGGAACCGTTCAAGCGTTGGCTTGCGAAAAATGGGTTATGAACGGCTGCAAGAGATTGCTGATCCGGCTTTGGCTCATCTTCTACACCATGATTTCGGAAGTGGTCCATTTTCAATAGGTTGCAATTTTGAAAATGGCCTAGTGACACGCTTTCTCTCCATCCACACCGAACTGCAGACGGGTTCAGCATGACCGCAGCACCGGTGGCAGGGCCACACCGCAGGCTTGGAAGACCTTGCCCGCTACGCCGGAACTCTGACCACGAAAGACGTACTCCTTGCCGCCGATCGAGACTTCCATCTCAACCAGGTTGTCCAAATCGCGGATCACGTCAGCCCATTCCAGCTTCCACTCCCGGCGCGCCAGGCACTCTTCCAGTTCTTGGCGCAACAGCAGCGCCAGGAACGAACAGAACACATGCCCGCGTATCGTCTCGTCGCACTTGTGATAGATCGGCCGGGTATCCAGCAGCGACTTCATCGACCGGAAGACATCTTCCACCATCCACAGTTGCTTGTACTTCAGCGCCACCTCGGCCGCCGGCAAGTCAGTATTGGTCGTCAGGACCCACTTGCCGTCGTAGCGCGCTTCCTCCTGGATCTTCTCCTCGTCCACGGCGAACTGCTTGCCGCCGGCGCGCAAGTATTTGCGATATCCCT
>CAWCWQ010000012.1:0-28808 GCA_963799145.1 uncultured Acidobacteriaceae bacterium
GACTTTACAGCCAAGCAGTCGCGATATGCTTGATTTGCACGGCCAAAACGCATGATGTATTATTCTTCAGCCTGGTTATCTATGGCACAGCTCAGGAAAGTGCATGCTATCGACGATCGGAGTTTGCTGGACAAAGCCGCGGTCCTGTCGCTGAATAATGCCCACGCAAAGGAAACGTCCGCCATTGATGAAACCAGCCTTGCTGAACTGCTGGAGATGGCGTTTTACGCTCGTGGCATTAATCGCGGAGCGACCGCATTCCTGATCGCACTTGATCAGAATGCTCCCTATCGGAATCCCAACTTCAGTTGGTTCAAGCACTCTCGCGAGTCGTTCGTCTACATTGATCGCATCATTGTTGCAGCTTCAGCGCGGGGCCAGGGTGTTGCCAGAATCCTCTACGACGATCTCTTTGTTGTGGCACAGCAGGCTGAACAGGTTCGTGTGGTCTGTGAGGTAAATATCGACCCCCCAAACCCGGCGTCGGAAGCATTTCATTTGGCGATGGGCTTTAAGGAAGTCGGGCAAGCCGTCATTCACGGCGGTACAAAGACGGTGCGCTACTTCGAAAAGACAATTCGCTAACCAAATTCGCCCGTCTGTGTGTGGTCCCGCTGCATTCCGCGGGAGTTCCTACAGGCAGTGACGGCAAGAGAGTCCATGATGAGCCACGGATGCATTGGATCTATTGTGGGGCGCTCTGGAACGCGCTCAACTGATGTCGGAATGCGAGTCGGGGTGCCTAACTCATCTTCTACAGTTAGCGGCGCAGAGCGGCTGTAACTCCTTGATTTTATTAGAGGCGCTGGGCAAATCGGCGAAAACATAGTGTCACGTACTATCCCGATAAATGGGGTATATATAATGCATATCTGGATATTGTTGCGCTATGATGGTGACACGGCGAGGTCAACTTGTTCGTTCGCACGCAAACCAACGGTTCCCGGACTTATCTGCTCATCGTGGATAACGAGTGGGTGGACGGCAAGGTCAAGCAACGCGTTCTGCATCGACTCGGGCGCCTCGATGAGTTGCTCGCCAGCGGCCAGCTCGACGCGCTGGTCCAGTCGCTGGGGCGGTTTTCAGAGAAGCTCGCCGTCCTCGGCGCCCATGCACGCGGGGAGAGCATTGCCACGCGCAGCGCCAGGATCGGGCCCGCCCTGATCTTCGAACGGCTCTGGCAAGCCTGCTCGATCGATAAAGTCCTGAGCGCCTTGCTCGATGGCCGGCGCTTTGAGTTTTCCGTTGAGCGGGCCATCTTCCTCACCGTGTTGCATCGGCTCTTTGCACCTGGAAGCGACCGTGCAGCCGAGAAGTGGAAGGACGACTACGCAATGGAAGGCGTCGCCGATCTGGAGTTACAGCACCTCTACCGGGCCATGGCCTGGCTGGGAGAGGTTCTTCCCCAGGCCGAGCAGGATGGAGCTACGCCTTTCGCTCCCCGCACCAACAAAGATCTCATCGAGGAATCGCTGTTTCAGCGGCGGCGCGACCTGTTCAGCGACCTGGACATCGTGTTCTTCGACACCACGTCGATCTACTTCGAGGGTCAGGGAGGCGAGACCATCGGCCGGCATGGACACTCGAAGGATCATCGTCCCGACCTGAAGCAGATGGTGGTGGGCATGGTGCTGGACCGCAAGGGAAATCCGGTGTGCAGCGAGTTATGGCCGGGCAACACGGCCGACGTGAAGAGCCTGGTTCCCATCGTGGAGCGGTTGCGGAGCCGGTTCGGCATCGCATCGGTTTGCATCGTTGCCGACCGGGGGATGATAAGTGCCGAGACTCTGGCGGAAGTGGAGTTACGCCAGTGGAGTTACATTCTGGGCGTGCGCATGAGAAGCTCGACCGAGGCCAAAGCGGTGGTGGCGCGCGCCGGGCGCTATGCCGAGGTGCATCCCAAGAGCGATGACCGCGACGACCCTTCGCCGTTGAAGGTGAAAGAAGTCTGGGTCGAGGATGCACGCCGCTATGTGGTGTGCCTGAACGAGGATCAAGCCAGCAAGGATCGCCACGACCGCGAAGCCGTGGTGGCCGCACTGCGCGACGCGTTGCGCCAGGGCGATAAGTCGCTGGTGGGTAACAAGCTGGACAGTGCCCAGTTCTCTGCTGGAATCAGGATCGCTTGTTGGCCAGGCGGAGGTTGGATAGTTCGGTGGCCATCTCGATCCAGCGGTCCATGAGCGTCTTCATGACCTCGTAGTTCTTCAGTTCCCGGCGGACGGTGTTGAGGTCTTCCTTGCGCACGAACTTCGAGCTGCTCTTTCCCTTGCGCGTAAAACTTATCTGATAATAGGGGCCGTGCTTCTCAGGCGGCGTGGCCTTGCACCGGCATCCGGGGGTGCCGCAGACGTTGTACTGGGTCGAGAGACTGCCTGGACGCAGATCGCCGAGCGCGGCCAGTTGCCCCTTCACCCTCTCGATTTGCCGGAGCAAGAGCTTTTCCCTGGAGATTGTCATTGATTAAAAGCATAACGCCAAGGATGCCGATTTGCGAGTCGTGTGACCGATAGCACTGTACGGCTATCGGCTATCGTGCTTGCATCGATATTATGCCCCTCTGGATCGCCTGGTTCGATGCCGTGCGCGCTCTGCGTCCGGCCTGCAGAAGATTCCTTACCTTCCTCTGGACGATTCTGGTCCTGGTCGGCCTCTGCTGCCGCCCGGAGCGGGCCGGCGTCACCAGCCTGGTTCGCCTCTTCGGCTTCGGCAACCGAGGCTATCGGCGCTTCCTGCACCTGTTTCATAGCCGCGCCCTGGATCTTGACGCGCTCACCGCCTGCTGGGCGCGGCTGTGTTTGCGACTCTTCCAGCCCGTCGCCGTGGGTGAGCGGCTGGTTTGCCTGGCCGATGGCATCAAGGCTCCCAAAGAAGGCCGCAAGATGCCCGCCGTCAAGCTGCTCCATCAGCAGTCGGCAAGTAACTCGAAGCCGGACTACATCATGGGCCATAGCTTTCAGGCCGTCAGTTTACTGGTCCAGGGGCCGGCGGCCACGTCGCCGCCGTGCCGCTGGTCTCGCGCATTCACGAGGGGTTGATCTGGTCCAACCGGGACACGCGCACCCTGCTCGATAAGTTGGCCTTGCTGCTGTTTTCTCTGGCTGGCATCGTCGATCGCAAACTGCTGCTGGTCGCCGATGCCTACTACGCCTCGGGAAAGATGATCACGAAGTTACTCGGCCAGGGACATCAACTCGTCACCCGCGCCAAGTCGAACGCAGTGGCCTACTGGCCTGCGCAGGTGCCCGCGCGCCGTCGCCGCGGACGGCCAAGGCTCTACGGCGAAAAAGTGAAGCTCAAGGATCTGGCCCGCGACGAGAGCCGGTTTATCTGCGCTCCAAGCCCCGTCTACGGCGAGCAGAATGTTACGCTGCGCTATCGCGCCATCGATCTCCTGTGGCGGCCGGCGGGACGGCTGGTGCGCTTCGTCATAGTTTGTCATCCGATGCGCGGCACGATCTTCCTGCTGGCCACCGATCTGACTCTGGAGCCGCTTGAGATCGTCCTGCTCTATGGCTACCGCTTCAAAATCGAGCTAGGCTTCCGGCAAGCCGTGCATGTAGTAGGAAGTTACGCATACCACTTTTGGATGGCCGACATGAAACCGCGCCGCCGCGGACAGGGCGACCAGTATCTGCACCGAGAAAGCCAAACTTACCGCGACGCCGTCTGCCGCAAGATGAATGCATTTCACTTGCATGTGCAGTTGGGCTGCGTCGCGCAGGGGCTACTTCAGCACCTGGCATTGAATCACATGGCCGAGGTCTGGCGCCTTTTCCGCAGTTGGTTGCGCACCATGAATCCCGCGATGCCACCCTCGGAACTGGTCGTGGCCTGCGCGCTGCGCGCGACACTGCCGGAATTTCTCCAGGCTGCGGCGCTCCCGCACAAACTGAGAATTGTTCTCCGCCGCTACACGGAGCACAACAACGCCTCGCAATCCAACAACTGCGCCGCGGAGATCGCCGCATGAAACAGAGGGAACTTAGCACTGACCAGTAACAAGGGATATCGCAAATACTTGCGCGCCGGCGGCAAGCAGTTCGCCGTGGACGAGGAGAAGATCCAGGAGGAAGCGCGCTACGACGGCAAGTGGGTCCTGACGACCAATACTGACTTGCCGGCGGCCGAGGTGGCGCTGAAGTACAAGCAACTGTGGATGGTGGAAGATGTCTTCCGGTCGATGAAGTCGCTGCTGGATACCCGGCCGATCTATCACAAGTGCGACGAGACGATACGCGGGCATGTGTTCTGTTCGTTCCTGGCGCTGCTGTTGCGCCAAGAACTGGAAGAGTGCCTGGCGCGCCGGGAGTGGAAGCTGGAATGGGCTGACGTGATCCGCGATTTGGACAACCTGGTTGAGATGGAAGTCTCGATCGGCGGCAAGGAGTACGTCTTTCGTGGTCAGAGTTCCGGCGTAGCGGGCAAGGTCTTCCAAGCCTGCGGTGTGGCCCTGCCACCGGTGCTGCGGTCATGCTGAACCCGTCTGCAGTTCGGTGTGGATGGAGAGAAAGCGTGTCACTAGGCCATTTTCAAAATTGCAACCTATTGAAAATGGACCACTTCCGAAATCATGGTGTAGAAGATGAGCCTAAGATCACTGTTCGCGAAGAACATGACGATCGGCATTGAAGCGTCTCCTACGATCACACCGGAATTTGGGAAGAGATTGGCCGGTTAACAGTCCAATGCACTCATCTAGCTTCGTATTCTTGCCGATGGCCGCAATCGTATCGACGAACTCCCCGTTGCCTAGGAAGCAGAATAGACTCAGCCTTGCAGGAATCCCCGATGCAAGCAAAGCTCTTTACGCAACCCCTCGTGTAGCGCCTTGTTCTTTTTGAGACGCGCAACGAACTCTTCAAGGAGGCTGACGACGATGGCATTGACACTGACGCCTTCAGCTTCGGCCCAGCCTTTGAGCTTGGTGCGAGCTTCGGCGCCGACATGGAGGAGTTGGGGTTTGGTAAGGTCCATGCCTGCCTTGCGCGTCTGCTTAATCTCGACCGCGTCATGGTTCACATGGCTCAGCGCGTAACAGACGATCTTGGCCAGATCGCCCTTTACCCGGGACTCTTCGGTAATGGCCTCGCGGAGATCGAGTGGAAGGCGCAGCGTCATTCCCAACCGGTCGTCCGTCCACCGCTGTCCCTCGCGGTTCACTTTGCGCGTTGTCGCTTTTTTAGCTGCTTTCTTTCCTGTCTTCTTGCCTGCCACTGGCATTCCTTCTTGCCGCTGAGATGGTCCTTCCAGCAGTGCGCGAGAAAAGTTCAGTTCCTCCGCCAGCGCAATTGCCGCTTGCAGTGGGCTGGATCACCTTGTCAGACGCTTCGAGATTCTGGTCCTATAGATCGAGGTAGCTATGTCTCGGACTTCAAGGAAGAATGGCACCAAGCAAACTGCGAATGGAGCCGAAAGCACCGTCAGTATTGTACCCGCAATCGTTAGTGCTCTATAGTGCTCGTAAATCCCCAGGGCGGCCGAAGTTAGTGAGACGACAAACGGGAAAGCAAAAAGTCCTGTGATTCCCAAGCCACCAAGTGACCTGCGCTTTTCATTTGACCCTAAATGGTCCCACTCGCGGGTTCCCGATAGATACCTCTCACCACATTCACAGTGGAATGTCGGGGGGCCGAGAGGCGGGTTCGCATGGCCACGACATACGCAGAAATGCTCAGTAATATCCTCGCCGCATTTGTCGCAGAAGTACGTGCTGGCACGCTCAGGAAACCTGGGCTGGCAGGCTACCAACAGAACATTCATTGAGTCCGAGCAACTGCATGGCGTTTTGTCGCTCCGTTGAGGTCAAGAATTCAACAGCATCTATTTGGCCTACTATTCAGCATAAACCTTTGGGGGATTTCTCCTGCTATATGTCGGCGCAGTGGAGGACTTCTGGTCGCACAGTGTTTGGGCCTTCGGGTCAGCGAGATTCCGGACCTGCAATGGGGCGACTTCAGTTTCGAGAATCGCTCGGTGCTGGTTCAGAGAAGCGTGGTGGGCGGCAGGGTGGACGATGTGAAGACGGAATATTCAAAGGACGATGTTCCGCTCGATGCTCGTCTGGCCGAGGCGCTGTTAAGCTGGCGCGCTGCTTCATTCTTCCCGCGAGACACCGATTGGGTTTTTGCCAATCCGGTAACGGGAAGGCCGTACCACCAGGAGAGCTTGCGGAAAAGGCAGCTCCAGCGGGCTGCGAAGCTGGCCGGACTGGGAGAAGACATAGGGTGGCACACATTCCGCCATACCTATCGCTCCTGGCTCGACGAAACGGGTGCTCCGATGAAGGTGCAACAGGAACTGATGCGTCACGCCTCGATCCAGACGACGATGAACGTCTACGGGCGGGCCATGACGGAAACCAAACGCCGTGCGAACAGTCAGGTTGTGGGACTGGTGTTCGGCTCAAACTCGCAGCATTCGCCTGAAAACACGAGTGTTGCGACCGTCCAATAAATGGCAGTTGTTCCTAATGGGGGATAACGGGGACTTTCCGAAAGCGACCAATTTTCTGTAAGTTATTGATTTTATTGGTTGCGGGGGCTGGATTTGAACCAGCGACCTTTGGGTTATGAGCCCAACGAGCTACCGGGCTGCTCCACCCCGCATATATAGATTACGCGCCGCGCCCATCGGGGTCAAATGACTCTCGCCCGAGGCGGCCCGTGCCGGGCAGCTCCCGCATCCGATAAACTGCTGAGAATCCAGGTTGCGCCGCGAGGGAGCCCGCAAATGTCTCAACTTTATGTTCTTGTACTGGTTGTCATTGTTGCTGCCCTGCTGGCGGTGGCTCTCTACCGCACCTCGCAAGTGCATACGAAGGCCGACTACTTGCTGGCCGGCCGGTCTCTTCCCGCCGCGGTTCTGGTACTCACTTTGCTCACCTCGTGGATTGGCGCCGGATCGCTCTTTGCAGGCGCTGAGAACGCTTATAAGAATGGCTTTGCGGCGCTCTGGCAGCCCGCAGGAGGCTGGCTGGGCCTGCTGCTCATCTACTTCATCGCTCCCCGTGCCCGCAAATTCGCCCAGTTCACGCTGCCCGACCTGCTCGAGGCCCGCTACAACCAGACGGCGCGGGTGCTGGGCACCATTGCCATCCTCATTGCCTATATCGCCATCACCAGCTATCAGTTCAAGGGCGGCGGGGACGTGCTGCATCTCATCTTTCCAGACGCCGTCTCGCCGCAACTGGGCACCTTCATGATCGCCGCGTTCGTCATCGTCACCACGGCTCTGGCAGGCATGTCGTCGGTGGCCTACATGGATGTGGCCATCGGATCGCTGGTCACCGTCATCTGCGTCATTGCCGCGCCCATGCTGTACGTAAAGGCCGGCGGTTGGGCCGGGCTCCACGCCTCGCTGCCGCCCGAGTACTTTCAGGTTCTGGGCAACTATCGCCTTAGCCCCGATCATGTGCGGCAATCCGTGGGCATGGGCGTGGTCCGCGGCCTCGAATTCCTGGTGCCCGTGCTGCTGCTGATGCTGGGCAACCAGGTGATGTATCAGAAGTTCTTCTCCGCGAGGTCGGAGCGGGACGCGCGCGTTTCGGTCGTCGGCTGGATTCTTGGCACCGTGCTCCTCGAAACGCTGATCGTGGCCATCGCCGTCTTCGGCCGCGCGCTTTATCCCACGGGCGAGGTGGCCCTGCATCCGCGCGAGATCATCCCCTACACAGCCCGCCACGGCCTGCCAGCGGTAATGGGCGCGCTGCTGCTGGGAGCAGTCTTCGCCAAGGTCATCTCCACGGCCTCGAACTACCTATTCTCGCCGGCCACCAACCTGGTGAACGACGTCTTTGTGCGCTACGTAGCGCCCGGCGCTTCAAACAAACGCGTCCTGATCGTCTCCCGGCTATGCGTCGTTCTGCTGGGCTGCTGGGCGCTCTATCAGGCGGTTTACGCCGAGAGCATCCTACAGAAGATGCTCTATGCCTACACGGTCTACTCCGCGGCGCTCACGCCGGTGGTGCTGGCGGCCTTCTACTCGAAGCGGGTTACCGCCTGGGGCGCGGTGGCCGCCATCGCGTCGGGGACGGTGGTCACGCTCGCATGGGATATTCAAGCGGTCAGGGAGTTCTTCCCGCCCATTATCGCCGCGCGCGATGCCATCTTCCCGGCGCTGGCCGCGGCCTTGATCGCTATGGTTGGGGTCAGCCTGTTCACCCCCAAGCCGGCGCCGGAGCAACTGGCGCAGTTCGAGAGCTGAGCAATCTTCCATTAAGAACTTATCCGTAAAGAGATACGGTCTGTCTCCAGCAAATCAAGGCGGCTGCTAACGAGAGCAAGGCCACATAGCTGGCTTCGGTTTTCTCGAAACTGACCAGCAATTTGCGGAAGCTGTCGAACCATGAGTGGCTGCGTTCGACAGCCCATCGACGCGCCTTCCATCCGGGCTGTGTGCGTTTGGCTTCCGCTTCCTCCTTGCGTTGCTCGATGTGCGGCTGATAGTCGCGCGTCTGGACGGCGGCAAGAGCCGATTGCCCCTTGTATCCGGCATCGGCGCAGAAATGCTGGGGATTCTCATCGTCCGGCTCAGGCCGAGCTACCACAATGCCCTCCAGCGTCGCCTCCAGAAGCTTGACATCATGCACGCTGGCGCCGCTGGCGACGAGAGACAGCGGGACGCCACGCTCGTCGACTAACAAACTTCGCTTGCGCCCATTTTTTCCCTCGATCCGTGGGATTCGGTCCCACGCATTCGATGGCCAATGGCGCTTTTCCTGTAGCGCCGTCAATACTTTGCCACTCCCAGGCGATCCCTTCCATGCCGTCGTATTCGGCCAGTCCCGCTTGCCAGAGGCGAAGAAAGAAACCTGCCTGCTGCCACTTCTGAAAGTGCAAATGGACAGCACTGGCGCTGCCAAACTCGCGCGGCAGGGCCTTCCACTGGCAGCCAGCGCGCAATATGTAAACGATGGCGGAGAAGATTTGTCGCGCCGCCATGGGCTTGCGGCCGCCACCTGGCTTACGCTGGTACGGCCGGCCTGGCTGCCGCTGCTTGACGGGAACGAGCGGTTCCACCTTCGCCCACAACTGATCCGATACTGTCCAGGATTCAATTTGAGGCATCCTGAAATGTATCTTCGCCCAAATTGAGACCTCGGCTTCAAGGCAACTACGCGCAGGAACCAAGTATGACACTATTTACGGATAACACTTAATCCGCCTGGGGGTCTCGGTGGCCTACACCTACGACAATCGGAACCGGTTCAGCGCGGTAGTGGACAACCGCCTCACCGGGAACAACACCACCGCCTACACCTACGACAACGCCAGCAATGTAGCCACCGTCAAGTACCCCAAAACGTGAGCGCGTCTTCCACTGCGGTGGTCCCGGTTGTTCGGACAGTTTTCGCCGATTGTTAAGTGGAAGTTCTGTTCTTCGGTTAGGCTGCCAGAGGTTCTGGCAAGCGGTTGAAGTTGACCTGGTCGGGGATGTTGCAATTGACCGCCAGAACCACTTTATCGCATCCTGATGCTGACCGGCTGAGCGGAGGCGGGCTCTGGTGGAGACCAACCCGCCAAGGAATAGCCAGCTGGAGACTCATCGATAGGATGAGGTGGGGTGCTGGATCGATCCGGCACCCTATTTCCTTGCCCTTCATCCCATCGATAGATTTCCCCATGCCGTGCGCCGTGAAAGGCGCTGATCCACAGCGGGGTACAGACCCGCCCGGGAACTGGTTCGCTCCACCCGGTAACAATCGAAGCGTCGGCGGAGGCAACGAAGCCGGCGGAGCCTTCGACGAAGAGGGTCGTTTAAGCGACTTGGTGAGCGTACAGGCCGTAACGTGAGTGAACGCTGAGGACCTCGAAAAGATCAACGCGGAAGCCGACCCTTCGGCATAACGTGGAAGGCCGACGACGATGGGATGGTACGAGCGGCACAGTCCTGGTCGTTTCTGCCGGGGTAATGGCGATGGCATGTGCGCGCAGTGGATCAGACGCAACACGGGAAACCCCAGCGGCGATCCGCAGTTAGGATCAACCGGCAACTCGCGAGAACCAGGCCGGGCCGCATGGGGTGGCGGAGAGGCTCGTGCTACCGTTGAAACCGGGTAATGCCGGGGGAGGGAAGGGGCCTCAGTTGGAAGCTAACGCAAGAAGCGACAAAGACGGAGGGATTGGCGATGAGTCTAGCAACCCCGGAAAGCGTTCAGAAGTTACAGGCGGCGTTACACGACAAAGCGAAGAAATCGACTGACTTTCGCTTCCATGCGCTGTACGACAAGGTGTACCGGAAGGACGTACTGACCTTCGCTTACGCCTGCTGCAAAGCCAACGGTGGAGCAGCGGGAGTAGACGATCAAACGTTCGAGGACATCGAAGTGTACGGAACAGAGCGATGGTTGGACGAACTGACGCAAGAGCTGAAAAGCCGAACTTATCAACCACTCCCGGTGCGACGGGTTTACATCCCGAAGCCCGGGGGGCAACAGCGCCCGTTAGGAGTACCGACGGTCGTTTCATATTGCACCTTCCTCCGTGCGCGTTTGGGATGCGGTGCGGATCCTGCTTGAGTTGTGCACCCATTCCCGCAGTTTGTGGTCGTCTACTTCGTCAAGTGTGATCCAGTATGGAGATCCAGCGTTAAGTTTGCGGGCCTTTAGAAGTGAACGCTGGATCCAGTAGTAAACCACATGCTCACTCACTTCAAAATGTTTTGCAACCTGGTGGACGGTTAGCTCTTCGGGCGTTTGAAGCACTGGAGGTGGTATCCGATAGCGGCAGCGGATCCACTGAACGATCTTCGCCGTGTACGGCTTGCCTTTGGCACTGGTATGCCCTTGCTCGCGGAGCTGGTTGGCGATCTCGGCGTCTGGGAAGTGATGAGCCATTTCTCTGATGCGCTCGACGACTATGGCGGGATAGCGCACGCGATCTGCTACGTTGGCAGGGAGAAGGATAGTGAGGTGGGTTGAGGCATTCCCCTGCCAGCGAATGTGGGCCGAAAGCTGCTTGGGTGCGGATTTCTCGACGGTAATATCCTTGATAAGCAGTCGCAGCATCTGCTTCCGATCTTTGGCCTGTGTAGTGGGAGCATGCCACAACTTCGGTAGGTCTTTGGCCAGGGCGAGTACTCTCGCTTTCTGCTCGGGAGTTGCGGCACGCGTGTGCTGACGCTGAAATTCCGCTGCTTGTTGTTTTAGTTCTTCCCAGCGAAGTAAGGCGTCATTCCAACGCCGTTCCAAAGTGGCTGCAACAAGCCGTTGAGAAGGATCCACTTCCTGATACCGTCTTTCTGCGAGCGCGGCTTCATATTCGGCGCGTTCGAGCCGCATCTGCCACTGGCGTCCGATGGTATGATCGCGCGCCTCCAACTCCTCAAGTGCAGCAAGTGCCAGTTCGAGTTCCGCAGGTTTCAAGGCCTGCAGAACTTCCTTGGCGATCGCGGCATCGAGCAAATCGCACCGGAAGCTCATGCAGCTTTTGCTGGCCAGGCCTTCGCGGTGTAGCCAGTTGCATTGATAGCAAGGATAGATCCCGCCGCTGCCGGTATAACGGACGGTGATTGATCGGCCGCAGTGGCCGCACACCAGTAGTCCCTGAAGTAGTGCCAGTCCCTCGCGTGCTGGACCATTCAGCATCATTTCTCCGCCATTGGTGCGGTTCTTCTCCAGAAGCTTCTGGTTCGTCAGATACTCTTCCCAACTGATGTACCCCTCATGATGCTCTTGCAGGCTGACGCGCCAGTCAGCCATAGGAACCGGGCGCACATGTTTATACACTTCACCCGAGGGGGAGATCTGACGAACGTACTGGTAACGGCCAAACACATACACGCCTGCATAGGACGGGTTCTTGAGAAGGTACAGCACTCGACCGTGCGTGAGGTAACCCCATATCAGCTTGCCGTTCCAGGCACCGCCGTAGGATCGCCTTGGAAAGCGCAATTTGCTTTTTGCAAATTGTTGCACCACGGCGTAGGCACTCCCTGTCTCGCGAAAGAGGCGAAGCACAAGCGCCACGGCCCCCTGGACTTCCTCATCGGGATCCAAAATGATCCGACTCTCATCGTCATAGCTGAGCCCAACCGGAAGGGGAAAACGCAGCTCCCCTTTCCTCGCTTTATTGAGCTTGCCACCAAGGAGGCGCCCGCGCAACAAATGAAGTTCTGCTTGCGCCATTGTCCCCTTTAATCCCAACAAGAGCCCGTCGTTGAAATCGGCCGGGTTGTAGCAGCCATCTTCGTCGATCACCAGCGTATCGGTCAGTGCGCACAGTTCCAGCAAACGATGCCAGTCTAAATTCGAGCGCGCCAGGCGCGAGACCTCCAGCGCAAATACTGCGCCCACCTGTCCCATCGAGACATCCGCTACCAATGTCTTGAAATCCTCCCGGCCCGTCATTTGTGCTCCAGACTTGCCCAGATCCCGGTCCAGAATCTGAACCGTCGAATCGCTCCAACCCAACTGCAGGGCCTTCTCCTTCAACGCGTACTGGCGTTCTGTGCTCTCCTGATGGTGACGGACCTGCGCCAGTGTCAACTGGCGCACATACACATAGGCGGTCTTGCTCAGGTGTTGCTCGCTGATCGTGGTATTCATCGGCTACCTCCACAGAGAGCGAACTCTGCCGGTCGCCGTCGATCCAGGCTGCAAGCATATTGGCGAGAAATGCGCAGCCCAATTCCACATCGATCGGGACGTGGACGGCGGCGGGTGACTCGCCCATGGTGCCTCTCTAGAGCGCCTCGCGGCGGCGTAGAAGTTCGCGATTGATCTCGCAGATCGTTTCCAGAATCTCGCGGCTCCGGTGATAGTTGGCAAGAAACTCCGCAGTTTGGTCGTAAGCATCCTGTGGAACATAATCCATTTGGGGTCGCTGGCCGGGATAGCTTACCGACAGATAGTACTTTGGGCCATGCCCGGGACCGGCGGCACACTTGCATCCTGGCTTGCCACATCGTTTGTATCGTTCGATGAGAGAGCCTCGCAGAATTGATTTCAGCGGCGGCAGTTGGCGGACAAGGGCGTCGCGGCGCTTTCGCAGTGCGGATGCGGGTTCTTTCTGAATATCCATCAGACCACGTATAAAACTGGTCTGATACTAGAGCCCTTAAAGAGAGATCTGTCAACATTTTTCTCCTCGCTCCTTCAGGTGTTCCAAAAGAGTAACCAGTTCGAATAGCAACTCTCCATCGAGACGGCAAGGTGAGAAGCTGAGCACTTCACTCACTGAAGGATCGGCCCAGTCCGTCCACTCTCGCGCGATGCCGAAGCTGCCATACTCGCGGTCACGGAGAATCAATGTATCGACGCCGGAGACGCGTCTCTTCTTGAGCACTTCAAAGCGCTGCCCTCGAAGCGGATGAAATGGATGGCGGATCTCCGCCCATCCCAAAGTCGAACTGTTGAGCAGTGCAGTTTGCACTGACCGTCCCCGCTATTCGTGACCGCACGGTCATGATGGCGGCGGTGTTGGTTCTGGACCCCATCTTCGAGGCCGACTTACAACCGGAACAGTACGCCTATCGGCGAGGACGCAGCGCATTGGATGCGGCAAGACACGTCCATAAGCCGATGAACACTGGACATGGAGAGATCGTTGACGCAGATCTTGCGGGATACTTTGATTCTCTTCCGCACTCCGAGCTTCTCAAGTCGGTAGCTCGCCGGGTCGTTGACGGCGCCATGCTTCATCTGATCAAGATGTGGCTGAAAGCACCGGTGGAAGAAACGGATGATCGCGGACAAAAGCATCGGAGTACGCGCAATCGGGATGAAGGTCGAGGGAGCCCGCAGGGTTCTCCGATCAGCCCGCTGCTCAGCAATCTTCACATGCGCCGGCTCGTGCTTGGATGGAAGACGCTGGGGCACGAAAAGCGTCTTGGAGCGTACATCGTCAACTATGCCGATGACCTCGTGATCTGTTGTCGGAGCAGAGCGGAAGAAGCTCTGGCCACGATGCGGATCATGATGACAAAGCTGAGACTGACGGTGAATGAAACCAAGACGCGGGTCGCGAAGCTGCCGGAAGAAAAGTTCGACTTTCTGGGTTACACGTTTGGTCGTTGCTACTCGCCGAAGACGGGACGCGCCTATCTGGGCACGACACCGGCCAAGAAGCGAGTGATTCGCATCTGTCAGGCGATCAGCAGCGAAACTGGACGCAACAAAATCCTGCTGGACCACAAGACAGTGGTCACCAAGCTCAACCAGATGATGAACGGTTGGGCCAATTACTTCTGTCTGGGGCCGGTCGGCAAAGCCTATCGGGCTGTGGATCAGCACGCCCGTGGACGGCTGCGCCAGTGGCTGCGCGCCAAACACAAATCATCGAAGGCATCGACCGGGAATCTCTCGATTGCGTGTCTTCATGATAAGTTTGGTCTGATTCGGCTTACTCAGCGAACGAACGGCTTTTCGTGGGCGAAACCGTGACGCTTTCTCCGCGAGCCGGATGCGTGAATAGCGCACGTCCGGTTCGATGAGCGGGATGTGGAAACGGGGCATGGTCAGGCTACTGAGGCACCGGCAAACGAAAGGGCCGGAAACGGCTAGGTCGGACCTAAACAACCGCGCCACATCTCGACTCTACTCGGAAAACTCACCCATCAAGCCGCCGCCGAGCGGCATCCTTGTTCTTGGTTTTCAACTGGGCCACGAACTCGCTCTGTGCTTGGCCTTTGTTCAGGCTGCCATGAATTCCGGCAGGCGGTTGAAGTAGACCTGATCGGGCGTGAACCCATCCAGGCTGGAGTGCGGTCTGATGGAGTTATAGAACTCCAGGTATTTCCCGATGGAAGTCCTGGCCTCGTGGACCGTCTCGTAGGCGTGGAGATAGACCTCTTCATACTTGATCGACTTCCAGATCCGCTCGACGAATACGTTGTCGCGCCAGCGGCCCTTGCCGTCCATGCTGACGCCGATTCCTTCTTTCTTGAGCCGCTCGGTGAAGGCTTCGCTGGTGAACTGACTCCCTTGATCGGTGTTGAAGATGTCAGGTTTTTCGTTCCTGGAAAGAGCTTCTTCCAGGGCATCGATGCAAAAACTAACATCCATGGTTATCGACAATCGCCAGGCAAGAACCCGGCGGCTGAACCAATCCACTACTGCGGCCAGATAGACGAGTCCGCGCGCCATGGGGATGTAAGTGATGTCCATGGCCCAGACCTGGTTGGGATGCGTGATAGCCAATCCGCGCAGAAGATACGGGTAAATCCTGTGTCCTGGCGCGGGTTTGGAAGTGTTGGGCCGGCGATAGACGGCCTCGATTCCCATCCGTTTCATCAGCGTGCTTATGTGCCTGCGGCCTACCTCCTGGCCTTGCTGCCAGAGTAAGTCGCGCAGCATCCGGCTGCCGGCGAAGGGATAGTTCAGGTGTAACTCGTCAATTCGCCGCATCGGCCACAGATCTTCGGCCGAGACCGGGCGCGGCTCATAGTAGACCGTGCTGCGGCTGATGCCCAGCACCTCTGCCTGTTGCTTGATGGGAAGATCGTGCCCGGGGTCGATCATCGCTTTGCGCTCAGCAGTCCCGCCTTGGTGAGCGCTCCTTCTAAAAAATCGTTCTCCAGGGTCAGCTCGCCGATCTTGGCGTGCAGCGTCTTCAAATCCACTGCGGCCGTTGCGGATTCCGGCTTGGCTTCGCCCCCAAACACCCCGGCTGCACCCTCCAGAAGCTGGCCCTTCCACTGCGTGATCTGGTTGGCATGCGCGTCAAACTGCTCGGCCAACTCCGAAAGTGTATTTTCTCCCTTGATAGCGGCCAGGGCCACCTTCGCTTTGAAGGCCGCTGTATGGTTGCGGCGCGGACGTCTGCTCATCTGCTCTCCTCATCCCAGCCATTTTAGGCTGTAGGCGAACAGAACCTCCACTTAACCCCCTGTCCGAATCTGCGGAGCCACCTCTCTCTGGCCTGCGCCAGCGAAACATCTGGATATTTGCCGAAGGACATCAGCTTTTCCTTGCCGTAGAAACGATAGGACCAGCGCCAGAGTTTCCCGCCGGTCGGCTTGACCCAGAGGTAGAGCCCACCTCCATCGCCAAGGCTGTATGCCTTTTCCGCCGCTTTGGCTCTTTTGATCTCCGTATCGGTCAGTCCAGCCATCCCATCCCTCCCCATTCAAGAAAAGTACACCCACTTCAAGAATAGAATACACCCACAAATACACCCGCCAGAACACGGCTGTACCTGGACACATCTGGACACGGAAAGACATAAAGCCTAGCATTTGCTAGGCTTTACTTTCTGTTATTGGATGTCTGTGGATGTTCTTGGAAGGTGTCTTGGCGGAGGGAGAGGGATTCGAACCCCCGGTGCCCTTTCAGGCACAACGGTTTTCAAGACCGCCGGTATCAACCGCTCACCCATCCCTCCGCTTGGTAGAACCGCATTGCCCCGAGCTCGCTGTAAAGGCTCGATCTTCGCGTTCAGCGCCCGCTGCTGCATCCCGTCTTGCGAACTCGCCCCTAAAAAGCAGCGTAGCCGCCAGGCTTGACGGTTCCATTTCGTCCCTTATGATATACGACTGGCGACAGCGACGGCATGGCCGCCTTCATTGCAGAGAGAGCGCGGGGCCAAGCGCCGGCGCCGCGTGCGCCCCGCGGCTGGCGAAGCTATCTGAAACAGAATAGCGAGTCCATCAGCTAAACGAACCGATCCTCATCGCTGGAATAGCGCCTATCCCGAGAAACGCGCGCGGAGCCGCGCAGCGACTCCACGATTGCCTTGCGCCGCCGCCACCACACCGGCAAGCTGCCTCACCGGCTTACCTACGGCATCGGCCACAAAGCTGCCGGCCCTGTCAACGGCATCCAGGCCATTGGTGGTCATGGCGTCCATCCGGCTCGTCTGGAAACGCACCCGCCCAAGGATCTCCTGGGTCGCGGATTCCAACTCCGCGGTTTGCTCGCGCAACCCTTGCGCCACTCTGGCCAGATCGCCGGCCGTCGCTTCGGCCTTCGGTGCCAGGCGGGCAAAAAGACGACGCGCGTTGTCAACCAGCGCCCGCGCGCTGCCAACCAGTTCCCGCGTGTTGTCGATCGCGGGCATGATCGAAGAGCGCAGATCCTCGACTTCCGCGCGCAGAGAACCGATCGCCTTGCGCAGGGCCAGATAGATGAAAAGCAGAACGATCCCCTGTAGCAGCACCGCCAGCGCAGTGACGGCAATGCAAACCAGCTCGATAGTTTCATTGTCCAGCTTTGGCATCGGAACCATCTCGCGCAGGTCTTCTGCGGACTTCCAGGAACTCATTCAACGCGGTTGCCGGAGCGGACCTGAGAGCTTCTTGCCCGGAGCCTGCGCACACCGCATCCCGCCACCCGGGCCTTCAGCTCCGGAGCAGGCGATCCAACAAGACAAAGCCTCGCCGGAATGGACTCCGGGAAAGAAGTACTCAGAGATTTGCCGGATCGACCGGGGCGACGGTGTTCCGATAGGCCTCGCGGCCCGCATCGACGGCCGCGGTCACCCTGGTGGTCTGGTCGTTGACCAGATTCTTGCCGCGCTCAACAAACTCTTCCCACTGCGCCCGGCCGCGATCCACGAACTCGCCCGCGTGCTCCTTGCCCTTGTCAACCAGAGTGCCCACCTTCTCCGCAACCTGCTGGCTGCGTACGCGCGCGTACTCTATCCCGTCGCGTGCTCCGCTTGCCAGGGTCTCGCGGGTCTCGCGACCGCTCTTGGGTGCGTAGAGAATCCCCACCAGGGCGCCCACGCCGAGCCCAGCCAAAAACCAGCCCAATTGTTGTACCTTGCTATCCTCTGCCATGACGACTTGTCTCCCTTCGCTCAGCTCTTAGAATGACTGAGCCTATCAAAGTTGGCTACCGTGCCGCAAATCGCAGTCCCGTTGCGGCGTCCAGTTCCATATTCGGCGATTACAAGAATCGGCGGTTCTCAAATCGGCGCGCACTCCCGCTCAGAGCAAGACTCCGCGACGCCCTCACTGCTTGGACGCGGTTCCCGCTTCCGGAGTTGCTCAGGCTTCCAACCGCATCGGCTAAGCGACTCCACATCAACAGTATACAGCAAGTTCTGTCTCCATGGCGACCGTTTCTGGCGGCGACCGACGACAATTCACAATTTAAACACCTGGCCATCATGGAGTGGAGAGTTGACCCTCGATCTCCTCATTTTCCGCAACCGCATTTACGGGCCAGAATCTCGGCGAAGTGCATGGCCTTGCGGCAGGAGAGCTGAGCGATCTGTTCGCGGCAACTGAAGCCGTCGGCGACAATCAGCGTCACTGGGCCGGCCCTCTCGACGGCCGGCAGCAGGCCATCGCTGGCGATGGCCTTGGAGACCTCGAATTTGCCGGCCTCGAAGCCGAAGGGTCCGGCCATGCCGCAGCAGCCTGCCTGGATGAGTTCGACGGTGGCCCCGGCCTGGCGCAGCAGCGCAATCTCGCTGGCCGGGCCGCCAAAGACCGCCTTGTGATGGCAGTGGCCGTGGAGCAGGACGTGCGCGCCCCGCAGCCGCCCCGTGGCCCACTCCGGAGCCTTGGCGGCCAGCCAGTCGGCCAGCAGCCACACCTGCCGGCTCAGGCGTTGCGCGCGCCGGTCGTCTGGAAAAAGTTCGAGCAGCTCGTCCTTGAAGACGCTGGCGCAGCTTGGCTCCAGAAAGATGAAGGGCAGGCCAGCGTCGATCTGCGGCGTCATGCGATCCAGGACTCTAGCCAGATAGCCGCGGGCGGCGTCGAGCAGGCCGAAGTCGTAAAGCGGGCGGCCGCAGCAGATGTGTCCGCGGGGAGTCTCGACCGCAAAGCCTGCTTGCGTAAGTACAGATTCCGCGGCGGCGAGCGTTTGCGGGTGATAGTAGTTGTTCCAGGTATCCGGCCAGAGGAGTACAGCCTGCATTGGGGCAGGCTTCCCCACGTTGGCTGAACAGGCTGCGGACGAATCGAATTCGGGGGGAGGCGGGGGTTTCAACCCCCGCTTAACGCCAACAGAGTCAGCTTGGGCTTTAGCCCGGGAATCTTGGCGATAGCCTTCTGCCCGGCTCAAGCGGCGCCCTTTCAAGGCAGATACGTGATCGCGCTGATAGCTGCGCGGGGCGAGGCGTGGAAGCCGTCGCTCCGGCGCCACGCCAGCCAACCGCTTGACGAGCGGGCTGGCGATGGGGCCGGTGAGCAGCGCGTTGGTCAGCGCCGGGGCCAGCGAACCCCAGCGCGCCAGCCGGTCGGCAAAGCCGAAGATGTAATGGCGCAGCGGATGAAAGCGGCCCTTGTAATGCTGCGCCAGGAACTCCGCCTTGTAGGCGGCCATATCCACCTGCACCGGGCACTCGGATTTGCAGGCCTTGCAGCTGAGGCAGAGGTCGAGAGCTTCATGGACGGCCTGGCTCTGGAAGCCTTCTTCGCGAAGAGCGCCGGCCAGCATCTCCCAAAGCAGGCGCGCGCGGCCGCGGGTGGAGTGCTGCTCTTCGCCGGTGGCGCGGTAGCTGGGGCACATGGCGCCGCCCTCGGTCTTGCGGCAAGCGCCGACGCCCACGCAGCGCTCGGTGGCGCGCTCCATCGAGCCGCCATCGGCGGCAAATGCAAAGTGTGTTTCGAGAGCGGCAACGGATTCGCCGGCGACAGGCAATCCGTGACGGAGGTTCTCGTCCGGCTCGTAGACGCGAACCGCATCCACCAGTTTGCCGGGATTCATGCGATTGCCTGGATCCCAGAGGGCCTTGAATTCGCGAAATGCTCCCATCAGCTCCGGGCCGAACATCTTGGGCAGCAGCGCCGCGCGCGACTGGCCGTCGCCGTGTTCGCCGCTGAGCGACCCGCCAAAGCCGAGCACCAGATCCGAGGCGCGCTCGATGAATTCGCGGTAGCGGCGCAGGCCCTGCTCGCTGCGGAAGTCGAAGTTGACGCGCATGTGAACGCAGCCCTGGCCGTAGTGGCCGTAGAGCGGGCTGCGGAAGCCGTACTCGGCCATGAGGGCGGAAATGCCGCGCAGGTATGCGCCCAGTTGCGCGGGCGGAACGGCAGCGTCTTCCCAGCCTTCGAAGCGATCGGGCTCGCCGGGAACAAAGACCATGGCGCCGAGCGCGGACTCGCGGACATGCCACACGCGAGCCGCCTCCCCGGGCGTGTAGACGCGAGCCGCCGGGGGATCGGGCCAGGCTTGCGCGGCGCGAATCAGGGCTTCGGCCTTGGCCTGGGCCTCAGTGGCCTCCCATGCGCCCATTTCCACCAGCAGAAAGCCGCCGCCAGGCGGAAGCAGCGCCACATCGTCGACGGCGAGGCGCTTGCGGCGCATGAAATCGACCAGCATGGCGTCAAAGCCTTCCAGGCCGATGGGCGCGTGCTCCAGCGTGCGCAGGACGGCGTCGGCGGCACAGAATGCGTCGTCGAACGCCAGCGCCGTAAGCACGCGGAAGGGCGGACTGGCGGTCAGATTCAGCGTGGCCGCCACGACGGTGGCGCACGTGCCTTCACTCCCCACCAGCGCGCGGGCCACGTTGAAGCCGTTCTCGTCGAGCAGTTCGTCGAGGTTATAGCCGGAGACGCGCCGGGGAATGCGCGGAAACCTTTCCCGGATGAGGCTTGCGTAGCGGTCGCGCAGGCTGGCCAGGCCGGCATAAATCCCGCCGACCCGGCCTCCGGAGCGAATCGCGGCTTCGATCTGTTCGGAACTGGTGCGGCCCACCGTCATGCGGGTTCCGTCGTAGAGCGCGAGGTCGAGCGATTCAACATTGTCGGCTACCTTGCCGCCCAGCAGGCCGTGAATGCCGCAGCTGTTGTTGCCGATCATGCCGCCCAGCGTGCAGCGGCTGTGCGTGGCGGGGTCTGGGGCGTAGGTCAGGTGGTGCTGCTCGGCGGCCTCGCGCAGCCGGTCGAGGACGATGCCCGGCTCCACGCGCGCCAGCTTTCCGGCCGTGTCAATCGAGTCGAGCTTGTTCATGTACCGTGAGAAATCGAAGACTACGGCAACATTGGCGCACTGGCCGGCCAGGCTGGTGCCCGCGCCGCGAGGCAGAACCGCGGCTCCGGTGGCCCTGCACGCCGCCAGAGCTGCCTCCACGTCGGCGGCGTCTCTGGGCAGCACCACCCCGACCGGGAGCTGGCGATAGTTGGAGGAGTCGGCGGCGTAGAGGGCGCGGCTGCCCAAATCGAATCGGACGTCGCCGCGCATCGTAGCCTTGAGAAGCGCCTCCAATTCGCGGTGCGCGGCAAAGCGCTCGTGATCGAGCGGAGGCTTGGAATTGAGAACGGAAAAGGGAGAAGTGCCCACGGTGAAATAGTAGCGCGTTGTGGAGAGGCATCCGCTTCCAATCGACCGCGCAGGCAAGAACAGGACTGCCCGTGGAATTGGCGCGGCCAGTCTCGTCTCCTGCCCTACGGGCATCTGGCCTGTCTCAGCGCATCCGCGGCGCCGGTTGCGGGGCGCGGCTTGTCGCAAGACACTCCTGCCCGAAGATGCGCGTAATATCCCTGTCGTGCACAGGGCCGGCTCTGTCGAGCGGCACAAGCGCGAGATAGCCTGGAACCTCGCAGAGAACCCGATAGTGACTCATTGTCGGGCCCAGTGTATCGGCTCCCCAGCTCGAAACCCCGCGAATGCTATTGACGTGAAACTCGCCGATGCTCTGGCCATCGCTGCCCGTCAGCAAGATAACATCGAACTCTTCCCCTTCGATCTGCCGAACAATGGGAGCAAAAGACCACTGATGCCGCAAAGATAGCAACCGGTACAAAAAAGGGTCGAGCAACTGCGGTTGGCGGCTGCGCATTTCCAAATAGGGCGTGTTAGACAGCATCTTCAGGTTCCCGGCATTGTCCGTGTCGAGATTGGCCGGAAGCTTGGAAAACAAAAGGTTGCTCTGGTGCGCCAGCAAGAGCCCGCCCAGCAGTGTCAGCCCCAGGGGAACCAGTACCGAGCGCCGGGTCCATTCCTCGATCCGCACTAAACCTGCCGGGACCATCGAGGCGGTCAGCAACCAGGGCAGTATGAGGTAATTCCCAGCGCCGCCGAGGTTAGCGAGCGTAGCCGCGTTGCCGAGCCAGCTCAAGCCTGCCGCAAGCAGAATAGCTCGGTACTTTTCCTTTCTCCAGCTCAATCCAGCCCCCAGCAAGGCTAGTGAAATTGGAACGATCGCCATCTGATTGGTACGCATAAGATTGACAAGCGCGGCCCAGGCCGCCGGCCAATCGTAGATTGAGCGTCCCGCAAAAAGAAGACTGGTCAGGAATGGCTCCCCGCGCAGCCACATCGCCAATAGAACAAGGCCTGGAATCGGCGCGCTGCCCGCGATCAGGGCGGCGGTGCTGCGGAGTCTCCTGGCAATCAAGCTATCGATCAAAAAGGCAAATACGACAGGAATTGTATTTTGTTTTGTCAGCCACGAGAGCGACGCCAAAACACCGGCCCAAAAGACAAATCTGCTTCTCCCCCGTGCAGTTTGATAAACGGCCAGCGCAGCAAGCATGAGGACAATGGACAGCTCGTCCGGCCTGACGCTCGCGAACAATGGCATAGCCCAAAAACAAGCAAGACCAAGAACGACAGAGGCCGCCGCCCAGCGCCTATTCCCTTCAAGCAACCATGACAGATAGCCGGCAATCGCCGCCGAGCCAAGAAAAGACAAGAAGGATACGAGCCTGCAAAGCTCCGTCGCGAGCATCGGGTCGCCATGCGCCACTTTGGCGAAGGCTAACCCCACAAGATAAAAGACAGGCCCGTACATTTGCGCGTTAAACGGGAAGTCGAACGGAGGGGAATAGAGCTTTCCCGTTCGCAGGGCCGTCAGGAACGCATAGACAGAGGCTCCTTCGGGATAACCAACGTCGTTATGAACGAAGATAAGCTGAAGCGATACCTTTACATAGAGGACCGCCAGGACAAGAAACGGCAGGAAGATGAGCAGCACGATCCAATAGCTGCGCCGCCTTCTTTCTTCCCCGCCCTCCCCGCCTTCTAGCTTTCCTGTTTCTGCCATTGCTCACCCTCGAGCCGTGTGCGCTGTCTGCGACCACGGGTTATGCAACGCTCCTCTGCGACGAGGGCATCGTAAGCGGCATTCCTATGCGGCAAGCTTGCCGATTGCCGAAAAATCGTTCTCACTCCCGCCGCCAAACTCCGGCGATGGATTTTCCAATTGAGTTCACCAGGCATCTGTCGAGAACTCGCGAGATAGGTATCCCCCATTCGTCCCAAATGCGGAGCTGAGTTTTCGTAGGCATGGCCTGCCGGAGAAGCAGCCGGTTCGCGCCCGAGAGCAGGAGCCCGGCAGAGTCGAGATAGAACAGCCGCTCCAGGCGCAGGCCCGATGGAGAAATGCTGCGCAGCGTCGCGCGGTCGTATCTTCTGTAATGTCCAATCGCGGCGTCGAACGGGCTGAACAGCCACTGATGAGCCGGTGAAAGAACAATGATTCGGCCGCCCCTCCGCAGCCGCGCCGCCGCATCCTCCATCTCTTTCCTATCGTCCTCGATGTGTTCCAGAACATCGACATATAGGATTGTGTCGAACTGCGAGCCGGGGTCCAGATCCTGCACGCTGCCGAAAGCAGTTTCGTAACTTCGCGCGCCTGCCCCGCCCTTGAGATTCGCGGCCAACTGGGCGCCAAGCTCCACATCCGGTTCGAGACAGACCCATCGCCCCATCCCGCCCGGATCGAGAAACGGCGTATTGGATCCAATGCCGGCACCGACCTCGAGAACGTCGCCGGACACAAGCGGCCGGATCTTACTTGACCAATAGGTCTTCCAATTGCGAACCGCCGCGAACAGATCCAACTCCGCGCCGGCATACTTGAAGTCAGTCAACGCCGTAAACCTCCAGGCTCTCCAGAACGAAGACTTCGCAGTCGCGGAGCGGCACAAAGTTCAGCGCAGCCCTGCTGGAGAGCAAGGTGAAAGTAAAACTCGTCGCTATCGCAACGAATTGAATGAGGATTACAATCAGCGTTCCGATGGTATAGGTAGCCCAGCCTGGGATCGCCCACTCTGTAAAGAGCCGAATCGCTATGACGGCAACGACGCCCACGACAGCCATCAGGCCTCCGGCCATGGATGCAATCAGCAGCCGCACCCCAACCACATCCGAGAATACTGAGATAGCACTCAGGCCGTGTGCCACCAGCGAGACGAAGTTCATCCTCGAAGCTCCGGCGATCCTGTGCCCCCGCGGAATGGGGATGGTTGTGAAGGCCAGCCCGGAGCGAAAAACCGCCGCGGCATAATGATTCCATAGCTCGGACATCACAACCAGAGTGCTCAGGTAGGCCGGCGGGAAAACGCTGAAGTTCCCCACGCGGACGCCGATGCCCGTGAGAAGGCGGTGGAGCGCCTTATAAAACCCGTATGAGAGCTTGAAGACGGGAGACTCCGTGCGGCGGCTTCGCTGCGCAAACACCGCCTTCGCGCCATGGTGGATCTCTGAAAACTCGCGCAAGAGCTGCAATGCTCCCTCGGGCGTATCCTCCCCGTCGGCGTCCATCACCAGTACGGCATCGCAGTGATTAGCCTGCGCGGCGTGGACGAGACCGATTGCAATGGCCCGCTGGTGCCCCAGGTTGCGCCGCAGGCGAAGCACTCCGATTGACCGGACAACGGCATATTCGGATCGGAAATCCGCCGGCGCGCAGGGTTCAACCGATCCATCGTCCACTAACAGGATATTGAGAATGCACGGATAGGTGCTCAGAGTCCGATCGAGGCGGCGAATGAGTTCCGCGGCGGAGGCCCAGTCATCGCGGAGAGGCATAAGAACGGTAACGCGCATCGGAGAAACAGTTGAGGCGCTCGAAGCCATCGATCCTCGATCCTCTTGCCGATCCTGGAGTTTGAATCCAGCTTGGAGTGAAGACTAGCAGAGCCGGCACCGGGCTACAAGCTGAGAACTGGCAGGTGCGAGTGCGGAGGCCCGAATGAGTAACATGGGCGATGAAAGCCGCCGATCCGGGAACTTACGGAACCTCCGCGCCGGCCCGCTTTGTGTCAGGGCGCGACTTCAGTCGTGCCGCAGGTGCAGCAATATCAATGAGGGCTTCAGCCCCTGAGGGGATCCCCTTCATAAAAGACATCTGTTCAGAGTCCCTCTATCGCGTGGGCCACTCTTCTACCACAAGCCCCAGGTCGTTTAGCTGCTGGATGGCAGCTTCCACATTGCGGCGAACCTTGGGACGGTCCTTCTTGCTGGCCCGGGGCGACTCGGCCACGGCAATTACGCGCCCATACCGCCATGCGCCGGGCGGCAGCGCGACCAGCGCGTCGGCCAGGTCGGCGGGGTGCAACTGAACCTCCTGCCGCCGCGCCGCCGCGGGGCGCAGCATGGTTCCCTGCCCCAGGCTGCTGGGGTTGGCGTCGGTCATCGTCACGCGCAAGTCGAGCGTCTCCGCATCGACCGAAAGGAAGGGATTGGCCCAGGCGCCGGGCTCGTGCACATCCACATACATGCTCTTGGTGGGCAGCGGAATGCGCGCCAGCTCGGCCCGCTGCCGGTCGAGCTTTGTGGCCGAAGCCTGGGCCGCGGCCTGCGCCTGGTGCTCGGCGTTTACCGCGTTCTTCGCAGCCCCGACTACCGCCTGCTCCTCCTTGTGGCAGGCCGCCAAAGCCGCGGCCAGCAGCAGGGCTGTGGCCGCAAATCCCCTGATTTCAGCACGCTGAATCACCCTTCAAGGATAGCAGGAAAGCTCGCCGCCTCGGATGGCGGGAAAATGGCTCTTAGGGCATGGCGGCTCTTTGCTGAATCCTCAATTCCTTCTGGCGCAAAGCAGCTATATTGATTGGGGGCAATCCATTGGAGACACCGGTGAGCAAGAAGGTTGTAGCGATCGTCGGCAGCTATCGCAAGGGCGGAACGACCGACTCTGCCGTTCAAGCCATTCTGGAAGGCGCAAGGGAAAAGGGCGCCCAAACGCAGACTTACTACCTCGTCTGCCAGCACCTGGAGTTCTGCACCAACTGCCGCCAATGCACCCAAACGCCCGGCCCGGAGCGCGGAAAATGCGTGCGGCAGGACGACCTGGAGACGATCCTGACCGACATTGAGGCGGCTGACGCCGTGGTGCTGGGCAGCTCGATAAACTACGGCGGCGTGACGGCCGTCTTTCGCAAATTCATGGAGCGCCTGATCGGCTTTACATACTGGCCATGGGGAGAGAGTATGCCCAAGCCCAGGAAGAAAATGCTCACCCGAAAGGCCGTTCTCGTGGCTTCGTCGGGCATGCCGGGTCTCTTCATTCCGCTGTTTACCGGGGTGAAGCGTACTTTGCGCCTTACAGCGAATATGCTCGGCGCCAAGCCGGTGGCCAGCCTGTGGATCGGTCTTTCCGCCATGGAACAGAATCACCAGCTTTCGGCGGCGACCAAGGAGCGGGCGCGGCGCATCGGCTCGAAGCTGGCGTAGCGGCGATTGGGGATCCAAGATGCTGAGGCCCTCCGCCATAGCGCAAAGATTGGACGCATGGCCGATCAGCGGATCCGCGAAACACTTCCCGATTCGCGCACCTAAAAGCCAACGGCGATCGCACTGTAGTGCGATCGCCGTAAGCCCCCAGGAAACTCGTTGTTATCTTGTCTGTCTTAGAACGCCCCCATCGTTTGACGCAGGCTATAGGAGCTGAGCGTCTTGATGTAGTTGCCGCGGTCGAAGGGCCAGGTATCGGGCACCGAGCGCCGGCTCAGGCAGCCGCGCGTCTCCCACAACGACGAGTACTCGTGCTTCTCCAGCCAGTAGCGCAGATCGCTGAGCACGCGCCCGATGTGATCGATGCCGTGAATATGCAAGGCCGACGCCATCATCGTGATGCCGGCCCCGGCCATGATGCTCTTCAGCACATCTTCAGCCGAATGAACGCCGCCGGTAATCGCAATGTCGATCTTGACGTTGCCGTACAGAATCGCCGACCAGTGCAGCCGCGGCAGCAGCTCCGAAGGCGTTGAGAAGTGCAGCGTCGGCCGCACCTCAAGCGCTTCGATGTCGAAGTCCGGCTGGTAAAAGCGGTTGAAGAGCACCACGCCGCGCGCGCCCACATCCTCCAGCCGCGCCACCAGATGCGGCAGGCTGGTAAACGACTGCGAAAGCTTGACGGCCACCGGAACCTTGACTGCCTTCGTAACCGCAGCCACCAGATCCAGGAGTTGCAGCTCAAGCTCCGCCGAGGTCTGGCTGCGCTCCGTCGCCAGCGCGTAGGTGTTCAGCTCGATGGCGTCGGCTCCGGCCTGCTCCACATCCTTGGCAAAGCGAACCCAGCCGCCGGTCGTGGCGCCGTTCAGGCTGGCCATGATGGGAATCTTGACCGCCTCCTTGGCGCGCCGCAGGTGCTCTAAATAGACCTCCTGCGTCATGCGGTAGTCGTCCATCTCCGGCAGGTAGCCGAGCGACTCGGCAAAAGACTCGGTGCCGCGCGAGAGATCCTCGTCCAGCGCCTTCGATTCCAGCGCCAGCTGCTCCTCGAAGAGCGAGATCAGCACGATGGCCGAGGCGCCCGCATCTTCCATGCGGCGAACGTTGTCCAGCGACTCGGAGAGCGGCGTGGACGAGACCACTATAGGACCGTTCAGCTTCAAACCCAAATACTGCGTCGAAAAATCGATCATTCGGCACCTCCGTCAGCCACAGCGACTGCTTTCTTATCCTCGGGCTTCTCTTCCGGCGCAATGTGCGGCGTCTCGCCACGGCCCGGCATAGCGGCCCGCGCTGAGTAGACCCGCCACTGGCGCTCCACGTCGTCCTGCGCTTCCTCCAGCAATTTGGCGGCCAGCGCCGGATTGCTGCGCGCCAACATAGTGTAACGCGCCTCGCGGTAGCTGTACTCCTTCAGGCGAATAGCCGGCGCCTTCGAGTCGAGCTGGAACGGGTTCTTGCCCGATTCGCGCAGTTCCGGATTATAGCGCATCAGCGGCCAGTATCCCGATTGCACGGCCAGCTTCTGCTGCTCCAGCCCATGCACCAGATCGTAGCCGTGGGCGATGCAGCTCGAGTAGGCAATGACGATCGACGGACCCTCGTGCGCTTCGGCCTCCTGGAAGGCCTTCACCACGTGCATGTCGTTGCCGCCCAGCGCCACCCTGGCCACGTAGACCGAGCCGTAGCTAACCGCCTCCATCGCCAAATCCTTCTTGCTGTTGCTCTTGCCGCTGGCGGCGAACTTGGCCACCGCGCCGCGCGGCGTGGACTTGGACATCTGGCCGTCCAGTCATCAAAGTCGCTTCGATGATGCATCTGTCGGGAAAGTCTTGTCCTGACTTCACCCATCGGATCACCAACTCCGCGAGCGAGGCGCTCAATTCGACGATCCAGATGATCAAAAAACGCGCATTCGGTTTCCGCAACTTCGCGACTTTGCGTCGCTATCTCTTCTTCGTCGTGCCCTTCAGCTACACCCCTGATCCAGCCACCCGAAAGTCGGAAGAGTCAAAAAAGATGTCGAACCCCGGGGCTCCCGTTCGGAAGGCAACGGGGACGGTAAATTGGAAAGGGGGGGGGGTCATTTCCCCTTTTGGAATTCTGAGCGAGCTTCATTCTGATTTAGTGGAGCATGAATTGGCCTTGGATAGAGGGGGCTGAAGATAACCAATCGGGTCTTGATCGGCTTTGCTACCCTTATCGGTTGAACTGGCTCCATATCCCCCACCCCGCTGTGGATATCAATCTCTATACGTTCTCGTCAGCATGGACAGAAGACACATCGGCACCCGCGTCGCATTCCGCTATCGACATGGTGATACCCTGCGTGGGCTGATCGAAGCCGACGGCGGGGCGCTGACATCCGACACTATGCAGATCGATCTCCGACGTCCCCATGTCGGGGGTTCGGTTTCGAGGTCGTCCGCCAGAACCCAACTGTGGTGCGCTGGGTTGGCACCACGCCCGACGGGAAGTGCGTAGCAATACCTGACGTAGTCAGTAAGATGCACATAAA
>CAWCWQ010000013.1:0-15938 GCA_963799145.1 uncultured Acidobacteriaceae bacterium
GTGATGCCCCATATGAAGAAGACGACAGAAAGGAATAATAACCCAATCGGCCAGCACCAATCAGCTTTGATCTCCTGATCGCTGATGGCTAAGGCCATTATGGCGCCGACCATAGCGGTCAGTATGGAATAGAATGTCGTTACGAATGAGGAGTTGTCCCGCCAGGGTACCGCCTTCCCCTTCGTTCCAGTGTTCTCGCTCATCTTTCCATTTTGAGGCCCAGCAGTTGGGATTTCAATACAAAAATGATCGATTGGCGTGCTTGGAAACTATAACTCTCCCCTGCTTCTTGCACAAGATTACGCGCCGCCGGCGCACAATGGGGGTAGAGAAATCCATGAAAGAAATCGCCGCAGGGGTGGAAGTCGCGTCCACGTTCCCCGGACCAATTCCTCAGGAACCTGCCCGATCCGTCCTGTCCGCCGCCCGTGGCGGCTCCCGCCCCGCATCCGAACTCTGGGCAAATGGGAAGCGTGCGTTGAAAGCCTGCGTGCGCGCTGCCCTTGCCGAAAATTACCCTCCGGCAGCGCATAATGGTTGCAGGTTGACCTCCGCCAGCCCCGCCCTCGCCAGCCCGGCCCGCCTCCCGCGCCCAGCCAAAAATCGCACCCCCTCCCCCCCTCCCCCCCTCCCCCCGAAGATGCCCACTTTCCGGAGTCTCCTCAGGCCGGTGTAAGGATGTAAAGCACTCATAGTAAATGGCTTATAGAATAGCGGCGGACGCCGCCCCATTACCTGAGTAGTTAACAAAAACCCCGAAAAACAGGGGATATTGATCAAGAACAGGGCTCTTTCACTTAGATCTGACCCGCAAACATGGCGATCGTGAACAGCGCGGCGCCTCCCGATCCGCCGTCAAGCTGGCGCGGCGCTAGTGGGGTAAGCTGTTCTCAAGCGGAGGCAATCATGCGGCGATTGCGCTACGGCGTGGCGATGAGCCTGGATGGATTCATTGCCGGACCCAACGGCGAGTCTGACTGGATGGTCGCCGATCCCGAGTTGGATTATGCGGCGATTCACGCGCAGTTCGACACCCTGTTGATGGGGCGGCGAACGTATGAGGTTGCCAGGGTGAGGGCGGCTGGGTGGCCCGATCTCGGCCACCGCTGGATCGTTGTCTCGCGCACGCTGAAGCCGGAAGACTGCCCCGGCGTCGTTATTCTCAGCAGCGGCGTTGCGGGGGCAGTGGCCGCTTTGAAGGCGGCGCCGGGCAAGGACATCTGGCTCATGGGCGGCGGCGTGCTCTTCCGCGCCCTGCTCGACGCCGGACTTGTGGATGCGGTTGAGGTAATGCTGATGCCGGTGTTGCTGGGAAGCGGAACGCCGCTGCTGCCGGAGGGACGCCGCCAGAGCTTTCATCTTGAGGCGAGCAAGGCATTGCCAAGCGGCATCGTGATGCTCTCCTATTCCGCTCGAGCGAACCCGGAGTAGGAATGCCGTTATTGCGGTCAGAGATTCAAGGACATTCTTGCATACAAGAAGGGCCACTCCGCATCGGAGTGGCCCTGCCTGTTTCAAGGAATGCCGAACCGCCTCAAGCGGGCGAAGGCGAGCCCTCCGGGTAGTTCGGTCCGCCGCGGCTCTCGGGCTTGAGCACATGCTGCACGTCGTCGCCGCCCTTGTCGGTGGGCGAAGCCAGCACGGAGCGGATGGGAGGCAGCTCCTTGCCATCGATCAGCATCTTCACCTCTTCGGCGTCGATGGTCTCGCGCTCCAGCAAGGCCGCCGCGATGCGGTGCATCGCGTCAGCGTGCGTCTCCACAATCGCATGAGCCGATTGGTAGGCCTCGTCGATCAGGCGGCGCACCTCCAGGTCGATCTGCCGGGCCGTCTCCTCGCTGAAGTCCCTGTGCTGCGCAATCTCGCGGCCCAGGAAGATCTGCTCCTCCTTCTTGCCGAAGGTCAGCGGGCCCAAGCGGCTCATCCCGTACTCGCACACCATGCGCCGGGCCAGGTCGGTGGCGCTCTCAATGTCGCTGCCCGCCCCGGTGGACATCTGGTTGAGGAAGATCTCCTCCGCCACCCGCCCCCCGTAGGCAATCGCCAGATTCGCTTCCAGGTACTCGCGTGTGTAATTGTGACGATCGCCAGGCAGGAAGATGGTCACGCCCAGCGCCATGCCCCGGGGTATGATGGTCACTTTGTGAATCGGGTCGGAGTGCTCGCGCCTGATCGACACCAGCGCGTGGCCAGCCTCGTGATAGGCGGTTACACGCTTCTCTTCCTCGGTCAGCAGCATCGACTTCCGCTCGGCGCCCATCAGCACCTTGTCTTTGGCCAGCTCGAAGTCGTACATCGTAACCTGCTTGCGGTTCATGCGAGCAGCGTTCAACGCGGCCTCGTTGACCATGTTGGCCAGGTCGGCGCCGCTGAAGCCGGGAGTGCCGCGAGCCAGCACATTCAGGTTGGTATCGTCCGAGACCGGAACCTTCTTCACGTGCACGCGGAGGATCTCTTCGCGGCCGCGCACATCGGGCAACCCCACCACCACGCGGCGGTCGAAGCGGCCAGGGCGCAGCAGCGCGGGGTCCAGCACGTCGGGGCGGTTGGTGGCCGCCACCAGGATCACGCCGTCGTTGGATTCAAATCCATCCATCTCGACGAGCAACTGGTTCAGGGTCTGTTCGCGCTCGTCGTGTCCGCCGCCCAGGCCCGCGCCGCGATGCCGCCCCACAGCATCGATTTCGTCGATGAAGATGATGCAGGGAGCATTCTTCTTGCCCTGCTCAAAGAGGTCGCGGACGCGGCTTGCACCCACGCCCACAAACATCTCAACAAAATCCGAACCGGAGATAGAGAAGAACGGAACGTTCGCCTCGCCGGCCACGGCCCGCGCCAACAGCGTCTTGCCCGTGCCCGGGGGGCCAACGAGAAGCACGCCCTTGGGAATGCGCCCTCCCAGCTTTTGGAACTTCTGCGGCTCGCGCAGGTATTCGATGATCTCCTTCAGTTCTTCCTTGGCCTCATCCACGCCGGCCACGTCTTTGAAGGTGATCTTCTTTTGCTGCATCGAGAGCAGCCGCGCGCGGCTCTTGCCAAAGGAAAGCGCCTTATTGCCGCCCGACTGCATCTGCCGCATGAAGAAGAAGAAGAACAAGCCAATCAGCAGGATCGGACCGATATTGAAGAGCAACTGCAACGGGAAGTTGCTCTGCTCGGGTTTCTTGTTGAAGTGGGTCTGCGTGGGATCGGCGTCTGTAAATGCCTTCTCGATGGATTCGTAGTGATCTCCGACATAGGTATGGAACTGCTGGTTTGGCGTGGCCTTCATGTGGCCGTGCAGTTCTCCGCCCTGAACCTCGGCATCGAGAACCTGGCCCAGCTTCACCTTGTTGTAGAGATCGGAGTAAGAGACCTCCGCATCCTTTGCTCCGGCTGCGCCCTTCTGCCACATGGTCAAAAGCAGCACCACGCAGGCAATGATTACAGCCCAGAACATGATCCCTTTGACGGTCGAGTTCACCAGGATTCCTCTTTCCCGGCGGGGGAGAAGCCGCTCAATGGACCTCCAGCACCGCCTGCATCATCCTGTATAGACGCTCGCGCATTCTATTAAGTCACAGAATGTACACCGCCCTGACAGCAGACACTTACCCTCCGCCGCCTGGATGAGCAGTAACTTAAATTGTACGCCCAAGGCCGGAAACCTGGAATGGCCAGCCGCAAAATGCGTTCGCGCTCCCGGCGCCTCAGCGTTTCCTTGAGGCCTTGCCGGCCCGCGGCCCGGAGCAGTCTGTCTCACAAACGGTCCCTTGCAATGGGCCTGCCGCCACTTCAATTCCACCCTGCGGCTCCAACTCCACGCCCTGCATCCACACGATGCGGCCGTCCACCTCAAGCACCGGCCAGCGCACTCGCCAGCTGCCCGTCACGCGCAGGCGCTCCAGCACTTCCTTCACCTTGCGCTCGCCGCCGGAGTGGCGCAGCTTCACCCGGTCGCCCGGCCTCCAGCTACGCAGCGTGGCGACAGCGGCCGATGCGGTAGTCCGGCCCTCAGCCGGCCCAGCGGACGCCGCAACCTCGATCCGCAGCCGCAACTCGTAGGCTGGAGCCAGAATTTCGCCCGGAATTGTCACGCTGTACTCGACCACCGTCTCCTCCGCGCCGCCTGTCGAGCCCACTTCCAACCTCAATTCTCGTGGAGTGCGCTCGGCCAGCAACCCCTGGGCCAGCTCGCGCCTCTGCCCGGCCCGGCCGGTGAGCGCCAGAGCTCTGAGCGCCTCGGTCGACTGGAAATCCGGCGCCGCGCCCAACTGCTCTGCCGCGTATCGCAGCAGCCGCCGCTGCACGGCCGGGGCCAGCGCGGCCAGCCTGATCACGTCCAGCCCCACTCCATCTCCGCCGGTTCGTCCGCCGCCCCGAACCGCCCGGCCCGGCAAAAGCAACTGCGGGGCCAGCCGAGCCATCTCCTGCTGCCACCACGCCTCCTCGTCGCGAGCCAGCGCGGCCATCTGTGCCAGATGCTCACGGAGCCGCGGATTCCAGCCCTCCAGCAGCGGCAGCAACTCATGCCGGAGACGGTTGCGGGTGAAGGTCAGATGCCGGTTCGACGAGTCCTCCCGCCAGTCCTGCCCCAACTCGTGGAGATACGCCTCCACCTCCGCCCGCGCCGCCCCCAGCAGCGGGCGCAGAATCCGCCCCTCCTTGAATTCGACAACCGGATGAATGCCGCTCAGCCCCTCGGTCCATGCGCCGCGCAAGAACTTTCCCAGAACCGTCTCCGCCTGGTCGTCGCGGGTGTGAGCCGTGGCCACGGCCTCCACTTCGCCCGCGGCCATCAGCTGCCGGAACCAGCCGTAGCGCAGCCGCCGCGCCGCCTCTTCGATCGACTCGCCGTTTCGCGCGGCCTCCTCGGCCGTTTCGACCCGCGCCTCGTGGAAGGGTAGGCCCAGCTCAGCCGCCAGCGCGCGGGCAAACTCCAGGTCGGCGTCGGCCTCTACGCCGCGCAGGCCATGGTGCAGATGCGCGGCATGAAGCACAAGCCCCAGTTCGCCGCTCCGCTCCGCCAAGGCGCGCAGCAGGGCCACGGAGTCGGCACCGCCGGAAAGACCGACGGCCAGCCGCAGCCCCGGCTTGAGCAGCGTCGCGCCGATGGGCAGCGTTGAGCGCGTTGCGGGCTTGGCTACGGCAGGCATTCGGCGCATCCCAAAATCATACGGTTCCGGTGCGGCTTTGCGCCGCGGAACTTTCTGCCTCCGCCGCTAGCTGGGCGCCCGTCGTTTCGCCATCTACCTCCACCCCAGCACGCTGGGCGTCCCATCCTTGCGACTTCTTTCTGTCGCAAGGGTGGGCGACCACCAACCCATATAGATGCTTTGTTGCAATTCCTGTTCCATCCGAGGCTCCGCCGATGTATACTCCACCCGTTATGCAAGTTTTTGTGATTCTTCCCGCCGCGGGGCTGGGCACGCGAATGGCCGGCCCGCAGCCCAAGCAATTTCTCGCCCTCAACGGCCTGCCCATCCTGATCCACTCGCTGCGCGCCTTTG
Organism: uncultured Acidobacteriaceae bacterium; assembly: GCA_963799145.1. Lineage (GTDB taxonomy): Bacteria > Acidobacteriota > Terriglobia > Terriglobales > Acidobacteriaceae > Telmatobacter. Next base: position 5,490 of record CAWCWQ010000013.1, read on the forward strand.
CCGGGGTGGAGCGGGTGACAGCTATCTATGTGGCCGTGCGCAAGACCGAGATCGAGCGCGTCCAGTCCCAGATCGCAGAGTACGGCCTGGCCGGCCGCGTGCAGGTCGTCGAGGGCGGCGACAGCCGCCAGGAATCGGTCTCTCACGCCCTGGCCGCGCTGCCCGCCGAGGCCGATGACATCGTGCTGGTCCACGACGCCGTGCGCCCGCTGATCGACGCCGCCACCATTGAGCGCACCATCGATGCGGTCGCCAAGTATGGCGCGGCCATCGTTGGGCTGCCGGCTGTGGACACCATCAAGCAGGTGGAGCGCACTGCCCACGGCGCCATCATTACTTCAACAATCCCCCGCGAGGTCGTCGTGCTGGCGCAGACCCCGCAGGGCTTCCGCTACGGATTGCTACAGCAGGCCTTCGCCGAGGCCACCGCCGACGGATTTGTGGGTACCGACGAAGCCGCCGTCGTCGAGCGCGCCGGGCACCCGGTAGTCGTGGTTCACGGTTCTCAGGTTAATCTGAAGATTACCCAGCAGAGCGACCTGGAGTTGGCCGAGTTTTACCTCCGCCAGCGCGCCCGGTAAGAACGGCACGCATGAATTCAAGGGGACGGACTGGATCCCGCACTCTTCAAAGCTCCGCGAGTCTTGGTTTGGGGCCGAGAAACAGGCACGGTAACCATGGAAACACGCATCGGATTTGGCTTTGACTCGCACGTCTTCACTCCGGGCGTGCCTTTGCGCATTGGCGGACTCACCATCGACCATCCCGAGGGCCTGGCCGGCCACTCCGACGGCGACGTGCTGCTGCACGCCATTACCGACGCCCTTCTGGGCGCCGTAGCCGCCGGCGACATCGGCAGCTTCTTTCCGCCCGGCGACCCGCGCTGGAAGGACGCCGACTCGGCCATCTTCATCAATCTGGCTCTCGAAGAGCTGCAAAACGCCGGCTTCCGCATCGTCAACGTCGATACCACGCTCATTCTGACCGCCCCCAAGATTTCCCCCATCGCCCCGGAGATGCGCGCCCGCGTCGCCGACCTGCTCGATATCGGCATCGACCAGGTAAGCATCAAGGCCAAAACCCCCGAAGGCCTCAACCTCGATCAGGTCGCCCAGTGCCATGCCGTTGCCCTCGTGGAGCGCGTTGACGAACATGACGACCTGAAGACCATGAGCGCCGTGATTGAAAGCCAGCGCCAGCTTGAAGACGTAGTCGAAGACTTGCTGAGCAGCGTTCACGGCGTGCCCAAGAAGCGCGTCGAGCCGGTCTACGATACCGAGGACATTACGTAGTACAAGGGTCAGGGGTCAGAGATCAGGGTCAGGGAACGACTCCGCCGGGCCAGAGCCCAAGATCGCCGCCATTGGCAAGCCCGAAGCGGCCTTCTCCGCGCTCCTCGCGGAGGAGGTTTTGGACCTAAGAACCCCGGTGCTCTACTGGCGGCTCGCCGACTGGTGAGCGGTGCGGCCGCAGGAGGTGCTGGATTGAGCGGCGGGCTTCGATCTTGGAGAATCAATCTTCTCTGTCAGTCTGAGGTGGATTTCGATACTTCAATTGCCAATACGATGCCGTCACGAAGAACAATCGCTATCAAGTTGTCGGATGAATAAGGCAGATTGTGAATCGTCTCCCGATGTTCGTGACGATAAATCAGAGTCTTGCCCGAAACAAACGAGGGTTTCCCCAATGTCTTCCGCATTTCTGACTCCGTCATGCCAGGGTGAAGCGCAAGAGGCAACTCGATGCCGCCTTTGTCTGGTGGAATCAGACCGCAACGGCGACCAGGGGCTTCATTGGAGGGCAAACGCCTCCACTGGAATCCACTAATGGCAGGTCCATCAAGCTCACCGCCGATCAACCAGAGTATCCAAGGTCCATCCCGGTCGATTCCGCGCAGGCACAACCAGGATTCGGAATTGCCTCCATCCCCACGATATCCGATCGTTCCTCCAAATCGCTTCCGAGCAGCCTCCAGATTTGTCTTCTCGAGGATAACCTGAAAGTTTGCGATCCGCAGTTTTCCGATCATCTCTTCCGGAACGGTTGAGGGGATTTCCACTTCTGGCCAGTGAATCCTTGGTGGCGACCAAATAACCGAATTACTGCTGGCCTTCTTGCCGATGGTTTGCGCCGAGCAGACGCAGGTGGCTGCCATTCCAACGAATACTGCCCTAGCAATCCAGTTCATTGTTCGACCACCACCGTACTTGGAACTTTTCCCTCAAGGGCTATTGATTCCTCCAAATGAAATGTGCTGCACCGTCTCTACGGGACTCCGGAGTTCCAAGTGGAATCCGTATACCCCACGCTGAAGCGCGGGGCTAACGAACACTGCGCCCCCGGCGCGGCTACCAGGACATTACTTATGCAGTTATCAATAGTGCCCTCGTTCATTTTGGGGCGCTTGCGGCATGGCTAAAGCCGTGCCCTTTCAAAACAGCAAGCTCTCTGTCAGCGAGTTAGACGGCGGTCTTCTCCCAGCGCTTGGGCCGGCGGTTCTGCTGCAATATCTTCTTGCGCAGGCGCAGCGACTTGGGCGTGACCTCGACCATCTCGTCCTCGGCGATGAACTCGATGGCCTGCTCCAGGTTGAGAGTCCTGCACAGGCACCAGCCGGATGGCCTCATCGGCGCTCGATGCGCGCATGTTGGTCATCTTCTTTTCGCGGACCACGTTCACGTCGAGGTCGTTGTCGCGCGAGTGCTCGCCGACGATCATGCCCTCGTAGACCTCGACGCCCGCGCCCACAAAGAGAATGCCGCGCTCCTGCAGGCCGTTCAAGCGAATAGGTGGTGGTCAGGCCCTGGCGATCGGCGATGAGCGCGCCGGTGGGCCGCTGCGGAATCTCGCCCTGGTAGGGAATGTAGCCGTCGAAGAGCGCGTTCATCACGATCGTGCCGCGCGTCTCGGTGAGCATCTCGCTGCGCAGGCCGATCAGGCCGCGGCTGGGCACGCGAAACTCCATGCGCACGCGGCCTGAGCCGTGATTGTGCATCTTGGTCATCTCGCCCTTGCGCGGTCCGAGCTTCTCGATCACCACGCCGGTGTAGGCCTCGGGCACGTCGATGGTGAGGTGCTCCACCGGCTCCATGCGCACGCCGTCCACCGTCTTGGTGACGATCTCCGGGCGGCCGGCCATCAGCTCGAAGCCCTCGCGGCGCATCATCTCGATGAGAATCGCCAGCTGCAGTTCGCCGCGGCCCAGCACCTTGAAGCTGTCGGGCGAGCCGGTCTCTTCCACGCGAATGCTGACGTTGGTGAGCAGCTCCTTTTCCAGGCGCTCGCGCAGGTTGCGGCTGGTGACGTACTGGCCTTCGCGCCCGGCAAACGGCGAGTTGTTCACGCTGAACTGAATGGCGATGGTCGGCTCGTCGATGACGATCAGCGGCAGCGGCGAGGGGTTCTCGACGCTGGTGATGGTCTCGCCGATGGTGATGCCCTCGACGCCGGCCACGGCCACAATGTCGCCCATGGTGGTCTCGGTGGTCTCGGTGCGCTTGAGGCCCGCTGAAGGTGAAGAGCTTGGTGATGCGCGTCTTCATCAGCGAGCCGTCGCGCTTGGAGATGGTCACGTCGTCGCCGGCGTGCAGCGTGCCCTGAAAGACGCGGCAGATGGCGATGCGGCCAAAGTAATCGGAGTAATCGAGATTGGTGACCAGAATCTGCAGCGTGCCTTCGGCGTCGCCGGTGGCCGCGGGAATGGTGGAGACGATGGACTCAAAGAGCGGCTGCAGATCCACGCCGGGCGTTGCGGGATCGAGCGGTCGCCGTGCCCGCCTTGGCCACCGCGTAGAGCACCGGAAAATCCAGTTGCGATCTCGTCCGCGTCGAGGTCGATGAAAAGATCGTAAATCTCGTTCAGCACTTCCTGCGGGCGCGCGTCGGGGCGGTCGATCTTGTTGATGACCACGATGGGCAGCAGCTTGGCCTCCAGCGCCTTGGCCAGCACATAGCGGGTCTGCGGCAGCGGGCCCTCGGCCGCGTCCACCAGCAGCATCACGCCGTCCACCATCTTCAGCGCGCGCTCCACCTCGCCGCCAAAATCGGCGTGGCCGGGCGTATCGACAATGTTGATCTTGCCGCCCTCGAAGACGATGGCCGTGTTCTTGGCCAGGATGGTAATGCCGCGCTCCCGCTCCAGTTCGTTCGAGTCCATCACGCGGTCGGCCACCTGCTCGTTGGCGCGGAAGGTTCCCGACTGCCGCAGCATGGCGTCTACAAGCGTTGTCTTTCCGTGGTCAACATGGGCAATGATGGCGATATTGCGTATCGTCTGGGTCACAGGGCGGGCTTTTTCCTTCTCGTGTTCGGCCAAGAGGCCAATGGGTTGGGGCGCCAGGAGGGCAAATCGCCGCACAATGCGGCAACTTCCATTCTACCAGCAGGGCTGATTCCGCGATTTGGGGCCTGGGTCGCAAATCATCCTCGTGATCGCCAGCGTTGTGGGCGTAACCCGAAATGGCGAAATCCGAAACGCCGGGGAGTCACTTGCGGGCGCAGCCGAATTGACCTTTTGGCAGGCTCCGGCGGCTTGATAGACTCCAGCCATGCAATCTCGCGCCCTCAAGACAAGGCTTGTCAAGTCCACCGGGGAGATCCGCCGCCTTTCCCGGTACGCCGGCAGGAACTGGATCCGCGAGATGCCCCGGTCGAAACGCATCGTCACTTGGGCCGGGTACTTGCTTCAGGGGTACGCCTTCTATTGCCTTTGGGCGCGGTCTCTGGCGTGGCCCCTGATGTGGCCGAAAGATGAGAGCCTGGTCCTTCCTATTGCGCTGGTGTTATACGCCGTCGGCAACGGGCTGACGAACGTCGCGCTGACGTCGGAGTTCTTCCGCAAGACCCAGCTTGAAGCCGACCAGACCGCCGCGCGGCAGATCCAGCAGACGCTCACACCGGCTGAAGTTGATGAGTTGCCCGGCTATACGGTGGAGACGTTTTACAAGCCCTTGCGGGACGTGAGCGGCGATTACTTCGACGTGATCGAGTTGGCCGGAAAGCGATCGCTTTTCGCGGTGGCCGATGTGTCTGGAAAGGGGATGCCGGCGGCCCTGCTGGCGGCGAACATACAGGCTCTGGTTAGAAGCGGAGCGAGTTTTGGGACGGATCCCCTGGCGTTGGCCGGGCAGATCAACAGGCACCTATGCCGCTATACCCCAAGCGATCGCTTTGCGACCGCGGTGTTCATCGTGCTAAGCCGCGATTCGGGAGAGTTGACTTACGTGAACGCCGGCCATAACCCCCCGATCGTTTTCGGTTTCGGATCCGCGAGTTCGCTGGAAGCCACCGGAATGCCGCTGGGACTGTTTCCCGACGCGGTCTATGAAGTTCGCAGGAGCATTCTTCCTCCCGGCGGCGCCCTCCTGGTCTTCACGGATGGACTTACCGATTCGATTCCCGGAGAGAATGCGGAAAGCCAATTGCGCAAGGCGCTGGCCGGCAGTTCGGAAAAGACGATGCAAATCCTGAAGTCGCTGGTAGACCCGCATTTCAACGAGGACGATGTTACCATCCTGCTTGTGAAGCGCGATCCCGAGGCGGCTTCCATCCGCGGACCGGAATGAGACGGCCTGCCCATCGGCCGCCGGATGGTCTGTCCGGCGTTTCGTCAGTTCTCCGGCGCGACGAACTCCGAAGGAAGGCCCGATCCCGCGCCGAAAAAGAACTCCTCCATCTGCGCTACCAGAAACTGCTGCGCCTGCGGAGTCCAGGGCTGGAGCCGGTATTCGTTCAGCAGCATCTTCTGCCGGTCTACCCACTCGCCCCAGGCGGCCTTCGAGACGTTCTTGTAAATCTTCTGACCGAACTCCGAGTCGAAGGGCGGCTCCTCCAGGCCCTCCATCTCCCTCTTGTTGCGAACGCAAAACACCATGTGCGCCATTCTCCTGGCCCCCTGGCTCAATTGTATTGGATCGAGCGCGCTCGAAGCCTTGACGGTTGCCTTCCCTGGCCCGCGGCAGACTATTCTGTGGAAGTATGTGCGGCCGGTTTGCCCGTCGATCGACTCAGCAGGTTCTCGCCGACTGGTTTGGCGTGGAACTGGAGGAGATGCCGTGGTTTGCGCCCAGCTACAACGCTGCGCCGCAGAGCGTGCAGCCCGTTGTGCGATTGAATCGCGACTCCGAAGGCCGGGAGTTCACCTTGATGCGCTGGGGGCTGGTGCCCTTCTGGGCCAAGGACGCCAAAGCCGGCTACAGCACTATCAACGCGCGCGCCGAGGAGGCGGCCGGCAAGCCCGCCTACCGGGAGGCTCTGAAGCGACGCCGCTGCCTGGTGCCCGCCGATGCTTTTTACGAGTGGCAGCGCCCCAATCCGGAGACGGATGGCGAGGCGGCCGCGAAGACCAAACAGCCCTATGCCATCGCTCTCCGCAGCGGGGAGCCGTACGCCATGGCCGGCCTGTGGGAGCGCTGGCAACCCAAGGAAGGCGCGGCGCTGGAGACCTTCACCATATTGACAACCGTTCCGAATGAACTGATGGCGCCCATCCACGACCGGATGCCGGTGATTCTGGCGGCCAGCGACTACTCGCGCTGGCTCTCGCCCGGCGATCCGGCCCGGCCGCCCGTGGAACTGCTCCGTCCTTTTCCCGCAGAAGAGATGATCGCCTGGCCGGTAAGCGGCCGGGTGGGCAACGCACGCAACAACGATGCTCAACTGCTCGATCGAATTCAGCTTGCCGAGGATCCGCGGCCTCGGCCGGCTGAATCGATGGCGCTCGGCGGGCAGCCATCCGCGCGCCTTGGCGAAGATTGCTCTTGACAACAGCACTCATCAGCAGTTTTCTTGTTGTATTCCCGGTCAACGCTCTTCTCGCGCTCCCGAGTCGCGGATTACTCTCGGTTGCCGGTCCGCCTTGAACGTGGAGCAGATGTCCGAGCACTTCAGTTTCGACCACGAAAGGGACTAAGATGTTCTATTCGAAGCAGTCTGGCTTTTCCGACGAGGCCGCCAGTGGGCTTGCCTACGTCACATTCATCCCGGCGCTCGTCTTCCTGATCGCTCCGCGCTACAAGCACAGACCCGAGGTGCGCTTCCATTCCTGGCAGTCCGCGCTCTTTTGGCTCTCGGGGTTGCTCATGTGGGTCGTCCTGAGCATCATGGGCAATTACCCTCCGTTTGGCGGGTTCTTGGCGATTTCGATCAATGCTCTGGCTGTTCTTGTGGCGACTTCCATTGCGTCTTTTCTGTTTTTCATCCTTTGGGTTATCGCGACTATCAAGGCCTTCAACGGCAAGCGCTTCAAGATTGCGGTGATTGGCAACATGGCAGAGAAGCGGGCCGGCAGCTAGCCGCCGGAGCCGCCGCGCTCACCGGAACGGCCTCCGCGCAGGAGCCGTGCCCAAAGCAGGCGGTTTTCCCTCGCGGTTCGTGTTGTTTCCGGTAGGCTCTCCCCCGGTGCGGATCTGGACAAGCGGCCAAGGCAGTTCGACCTCAACACCAAAGGAGTTGCCGTGCCTGAAGACACTCCAAATGCCGGCCTAAGCGACAGAGCCGCCTCCGGCTTCGCGTACATCACGGTCATTCCGGCGATTCTCTTCTTGCTCGTTGCGCCATACAAGGAGAGGCCCGAGGTGCGCTTCCACTCCTGGCAGTCCATCTTCCTGTGCATCGCCTGGGTTGCAACTTATCTTGTTCTCGACGGATTGGGCAGAGTGATTCCGGTTGGCAGTTTCCTGGCGCTTTCTCTTGTTTCCTTGGCGCTTCTCGCGCTGATGTCCGTTGCGACTTTCCTATTCTTCATCCTTTGGTTCATCGCGATCGTCAAGGCATTCAACGGCAACCGCTTCAAGATTGCGGTTATTGGCAGCATGGCAGAAAGGCGGGCCTAGGTCTGACCGGCATGAGAACCACTGCATCCGCAGGAGCGGCCTGTGCGCGGAGGCCGCTCTGGGCGTAAGAAGCTGACGCGCGGCTCGCAATTCTTTCCGGCGCCCTCCCAGCCGCAACCCAGGGGGTAAGCCACCACTGTAGTTCGATTTCAACCATGAAGGAGCAAAAATGCCCGAAGAACTTCCGCAAACCGGCCTCAGCGACAATGCCGCCTCCGGCCTTGCCTACATCACCATCGTCCCGGCGATCGTCTTCCTGGTCGTCCCGCCCTACAATCAGAAACCTCTGATTCGCTTTCACTCCTGGCAGTCCATCTTCCTGTTCATCGCATGGATTGTGATCGACATTGGACTGCATTTTGTCGCCAGGATACCGGTCATCGGCTGGCCTATGTTGTTCCTGATACCGCTGGTGGGTCTGGGATTCTTCATCCTATGGATCGTCGTGCTGATCAAGGCGTTTAACGGCCAGCGCTTCAAGATTCCGGTCGTCGGCGATTTCGCCGAGAAGCAGGCCAACGGGTAACAACCCGCAGGCCAAGGCAAGCACAACAGCGGCCTCTAAACAGTGGCCGTGCTCTTTTTCGGTGCGTTACTCGCGGAACGCGGCTGCCACCGCGTTCCACTCTGTCGCGAACCGGGGTAAACTGTCACAAGAGTCCGCACGCAACCGCAAAGGAGCAACCGTGTCCGATCCCAGCCAATTCGTCCCTACTCCTCCTCAGCCCGCCCAGTCCGGCCTCAGCGACAATGCCGCCGGCGCACTGGCCTATGTCACGGTCATCCCGGCGATCATCTTTCTGCTCGTCGAGCCCTTCAACAAGAATCCCTACATAAAATTCCACGCGTGGCAGAGCATCTTTTTGAACATCGCGCTATTTGCGGTCAGCGTCATTGGCATCATTCCGATTCTCGGCTGGCTGATCTTCTTGATCGGCGTACCGGTGCTGCTAATCGCAGGGCTTATCTGTCTCATCAATGCCCTGCAAGGGAAGCGCTTCAAGCTGCCGTTCCTCGGCAACCTGGCGGAGAAGCAGGCAGGGGCATAGAAGCCGCGCGTCGTCTCGGCGCGCGCGGAATCCACCTTAAGCGCCGGCAGAGCCATTACGGCTGTACCGGCGTTTAGGTATTCTGCGGCCGCGCCCGCCGGCGTCGGGAGAGATTCCGGCTCCGTCCCTCATTTGGCCGCTAGCCAATCTCCTTGTGCCAACCCTCAAGGATCTTCTTCAGCTCGCTCATGAACCTGCCGGCGTCGGCGCCGTCGACGATGCGATGATCGAAGCCCAAGCAGAAGTGCTGCATGGAGCGGATGGCGATGGTGTCGTTGCCCTCCGCATCGGTCAGCACAACCGCCTCCTTCTTCAGTCCGCCGATGGCCAGTATCGCCGACTCCGGCTGGTTGATGATCGGCGTCCCGAACTCGTCGCCGAAGACCCCCGAATTGGTGAGGGTGAAGGTTGACCCCGAGACCTCCGCGGGGGCGAGCTTTTTGGCGCGCGCCCTCTCGGCCAGGCCGGCGATAGCGCTCGCCAGACCCGCGAAGCTGCGCTCCTCAGCCTCCCGGATCACCGGAACAATCAGCCCCCATTCCAGCGCCACGGCAATTCCCAGGTCGATATGGGCGTGGTAGTGGATGGAGCTGTCTTCCAGCGAGGAATTCACAATCGGAAACTTGCGCAGCGCCTCAACGGCGGCCGCGGCAATGAACGGCATATAAGTAAGCTTCACCCCGTGCCTTTGCTCGAATCCGCCCTTCTCCCGCTCCCGGAGGCGGGCGATGCGCGTCATGTCCACTTTGTAGACGATGTGCGCGTGGGGGCTGATGGCCATGCTCTCTACCATCCGCTGCGCGATAATGGCCCGCATCTTGGTGAGCGGCACGACCCGATCGACGAGCGGAGAAGCCGCTCCGGCAGGAACGCCCCCCGCCGGCATGGCGGCGGCGCTGGCTGCCCGATGCGCGCTCAGGCGCCGCAGCACATCCTCTTTGGTGATACGCCCGGCCGAGCCCGAGCCCACTATCTGGCCCAAATCGAGGTTGTTGTCCTTGGCAATCCGGCGCACCAGCGGCGACGAGCGAATGCGAGTGCTGCCGCCCACAGAAGCAGCTGGAGCCGCCGGTGCTGCGGCTGCGGGTTTCAACGCAGGCGGTTGGGGCGTTGGAGGTGCACTGGCTGTTGAAGCGGGAGCCGCCTCAACCGCCGGAGCCGCGTCGGGCAGCGCGGCCGTCGAGGGTGGACCAATCACCGCGACCACCGTATTGATTTCGACCGTCGCGCCCTCCGGGACCCTGATCTCGCTCAGCACGCCGGCCACCGGCGAGGGAATCTCGGCGTCCACTTTGTCGGTGGAGATCTCAAAGAGCGGCTCGTCCTTGTGGACCGTGTCGCCGGCCTTCTTGAGCCATTTGGTGATGGTGCCCTCGAAGATCGACTCGCCCATCTGGGGCATGATCACTTCGGTTGGCATGAATTCCTCTCCATTCGCAAAAGTTCAGCTGCGCGCCCGGTTTCTGCCGGATTATAAATCGCGGCCCATTCACCCGCCGAACAACACGATCCCCATGAAAGTTCGGGTGCCCAAGGTCTCGCTTTTGAGACCTGGGGTTTCGTTAGTC
>CAWCWQ010000014.1:0-17251 GCA_963799145.1 uncultured Acidobacteriaceae bacterium
GTGATTTGGTTAAATTGGGCTCTGGAATCAGAAATATCAAAATCCACAGCCAGATGTTCCCTTGGCGTGTAGTAGTTTGACCATTCGAGGCCATAGCGGTTGCTCGACTGTTCTGAAGCAGACGTGCCTCCGGTGTCGCCATCCTGCAACAGTTCGGAATTACTGCGGAGATACCAGAGCGAAAGTGTGCTTTGCAGATGGCGTACAGCCGTAGTGCGCGCACCGATTTCCCCGCCTTTGGCTTGGACCAGGGGGGTGATTTTCGTGCTAAGTATGCCGAGGTAAGGATTGTCCGGCGAAACAGGTTGCACCTGTTGCGTTGCGCCACGCCCGTCGTTCGAGTGAAAACCGAATCCGCCCTGCAAATAGAACTCGGTGTTGGCCCACGGGCCGAAGATCAAACTTGCTTTTGGGCTGGGCAGGAACTTGCTGGCCGAGCCGGAATTGGCCACGTTAACCGTGGTGGCTGTAGCGTCGGGAGGAGTAATAATATCGGAGGGGTAAGCCAGGCTGGTGACGACAAACTTTTCGTCGTCGCCGCGCAGGGCCACGACCGAGCGGAATTTGTTCGCCCACTGGGTTTTGTTCTCCACATAAGCACTGCCTATCGTGTCCGTGAAGTTATTCCGCTCCGTGGTCGGGGGCAGAGCTGGGCAGGCGCTGGGAAAAGTGTTAGGTGTACCACCATCCACACTGATACTAACAGTGGAGGTGTAGGTGTTGCAGATGGTGTCGTTGAAAGAGATGCCGGTGGCGGAATAATCGGTTTTGGTCGTGCGCACGCGATTTTCCGTCTGATAAAGGCCGTTGTTGATCCAATCGTTGCGGAGTTGCAAGCCGAAGGTATTTGACATCTTGCGGCCAAACCATTGGCTGAAAATCGTATGGTGTGCGTCAAACCCACCTACCCAGCGCCTATCCTGCTGTTCGATCTGGTCGCCTCTGTGGTGGTCCACCAGGTAGTAAGTGAAATCGGAGAATAAGTCCATATCGTAATAGAATACGTAGGCCGAGATTCTCGACTCGGACTTTGCTCCTTGGCGATGACCCTCGCCCTGCAAGCTATAGCGCTGGCTGTGGCCGCCGTCGGTCGGGTTCAGTGTGCCGAAGAAACCAACTCCGAATGGCGTAGATGGTGTGGGGTTGACTTCGGCGGTAACGGGGATCTGATCGCTTGAGTTCCATTTTCCGTGGTAAGCGCGGGCCGCGATGCTGGCGCCATTGGTATCGTCGCCCCGGCTGTAGGTCAGCAAGCCGTTGATTTTGTTATAAGCATCCGGATGCTTCCACGGGCCGTCATAGTAAGTCTCTTCTGCGCCGTACAGCAAATTGCCCGAACCGAGCTTTTGCGATGCGCCGAAAACTGCCCGCCCATAGGTGTACGAGCCGCCCTCCATCTTGGCGAAGTTCTGGGGTAGCGTCTTGAAAAACTCCATATGGGTCGATGCAGCGGAGCCAAAGTTACCGACATTCGCGTAATAAAGACCCTTCTCGAAATCCACCCGCTTCACAAACTCCGGGATGACGGTGTTCATGTCCGAGTAACCCTCGCCGTGCGCGTGCGACGGCAGGTTCAGCGGCATATCGTCGAGGAAGATGGCGATGTCCGTGCCGTGGTCGAGATTGAAGCCGCGAAGATAATATTGGTTGGCTTTGCCGCCGCCGGCGTGTTGCGTGATGATGAGACCGGGAACCGTCTCCAAGACTTCTCCCGAGCGAAGAATCGGGCGATCTTCGATTTCCGTCGCGCCCACCGTTCCCTGAGTGCCGGATTCGGCAATTCCGATAAGGTCATCCTCCCGGCCCTGCACTTTGATCGTGGTGCTCACTGAGCCCACTACCAGGGAGATGCGCAGCGGGTCCGGCGCGCCGCTGGCCCCGATGGTGACCAGGATTTCTTTGGTTTCAAAACCTGGATCCGATGCGACGAGTCGATAACTACCTGCCGCGAGTCCAGTAAACAGGAAGGCTCCATTCCTGTCCGAATGTACCGTCCTTAGAACAGAGCCGTTCGCACTCAGAATATGCACGTCTGCCCCGGCAATTACCGCGCCAGTCGTGTCAGCGACAGTTCCGGATAGCTGGGGCGGATGGGCGTTATCGCTCAAGGCGGCAGCGCGACTCTGCGGATCGAGTACATGCCCGCCGATCGCGGACTGTTGCGCGGAAAGCAGTGAGGCCGCGGTGAACAGGGCCAAGGGAACAAATCCGCGGAAAAGCATCTGCACTGGCTCCTGAAAGGATTGGACAATCTATTGCGCTCGCAAATGGTCCGGGTTTCCGGCCAAGACGCTGCCGCCCCGGCCGGAAGTACCTGAACAAATCGGCAGACATGGACTTGTCTGGGTACAATTATTGCACGAGTAGCACGAATGCTGTAGTGGTATGCGGTATATGTTTCTGTTTTTCGTATGATGGTCCCGGGAGGGTTTATGCGCCGAATAGCGGTAGATGGCTTTGCGTCTGGTCGGTCTTCATGTCATCTTGGGCAATGGGAATATCTGCTATCAGCCCAAGCGAGAGGCCCGCGTACTCCAGCTTGCTTGCGCGGGCAGGGGCTGTCCATTACTCCAGGGTGCTCCGCAAGCGGCAGGGATGCGCAGCGGCTTGGCGCGCCTGAAACCCGGAGCGACGGTCGGCTGGCATACGATGGGCAAGAACGAGGAAGCGCTGATTATCCTGCGCGGCCAGGGCGAGGCTCTGATCGGGGGCCAGGAGAAGCGATCATTCGTCGCTCCGGCGTTTCTCTATATCCCGCCCCTCACGCGTCACAGCGTTGCGTGCACGGGAGACGGGCCGCTTGAATATGTGCATGTGGCTGCGCCTACGGCGTTGCAGTAGATCGGCTTCGGCCCGGCCCAACGAATGCGGTTGCAGGGCATGGTCCCGCTGGTTGCCAATCAGCCAGTGCTCAAGCTGCGAAATTGCTCAAATCTCCAGAATGATGGGCATGATCATCGGCCGCCGGCCGGTGGTCTTCTGGATGAGGCGCTTGAGTTCGGCGCGGACCTTGTCCTTCACCATGCCATAGTCGGCCTTCTGCTCGGTGCTGAGGCCGTCGAGGGTCTTGAGCACCAATTCGCGAGCCTGGTCGGTGATGTCGGCGCCGCCGAAGCCGCGCATCACCACTTCGGGCGACTGCTCCACCTTGCCGGTGCGCTTGTTGATGGCCAGGACGGCGAGCACGATGCCGTCTTCCGACAGAATGCGGCGATCCTTGATGACCAGCTCTTCCACCACATCTATCGAGGAGCCGGAGTCGATGAGGATGCGGCCGGCGGTCACCTTGTCGCGCTTGCGCGCGTCGTCCTTGTCCAGTTCGAGCACGTCGCCGTCTTCAATCACCATGGCGTGCTCAACCGCGCCCGTCTCCATGGCCACGCGGGCGTGCTTCTGGAGGTTGCGGTAGTCGCCGTGGATAGGGATGAAGAACTTGGGCCGGACCAGGCTGATGAGCAGGCGCTGCTCCTCCTGGCTGCCGTGGCCGCTGACGTGAATCAATCCATGAGCTCCGTCGTCGAAGATGACGTTGGCGTCGCGGCGGCTGAGGTGGTCGATTACCCGGAAGATGCTCTTCTCGTTGCCGGGAATGATTCGGGAGCTGAGGACCACGGTGTCGCCCGAGTCGATGCGGGCGTGCTTGTGGTTGTCAACCGCTGCGCGGCTGAGCGCGCTCATGGGCTCGCCCTGTGTGCCGCTGATGAGAACCATCAGCTGTTCGGGTGTGTAGTCGCGCATCTGGCCGGGATTGATGACCAGGCCCTGGGGAATGTCGATGTAGCCGAGATCCTGGGCAATCTCGGTGCTCTCCATCATGGAGCGGCCGACGATGGCCACCTTGCGGCCATGCTGGCGGGCCAGATCGAGAGCGATGCGGATGCGATAGATGGAGGAGGAAAAGCAACTGAAGAAGAGCTTCTTTTTGGTCTGCGAAAATATCTCGTCAAGCCGGGGAATGACGGCGCGTTCGCTGGGCGTGTAGCCGGCGCGCTCGACGTTAGTTGAGTCCTGGAGCAGGGCCAGCACGCCGCGCTTGCCGTACTCGGCGAAGGTGTGCAGGTCGAAGGCGTGGCCGTCGAGCGGCGAGAGGTCGATCTTGAAGTCGCCGGTGTGGATGACGACGCCCACAGGGGTTTCGATGGCCAGGGCGACGCAATCCACCAGCGAGTGGGTGACTCGGATGGGCTCGATGGTGAAAGGGCCGATGGAGAACTTTTCCCGGGGCCTGATCTCGATGAGCGTGGTCTCGTCCAGCAGGTGATTCTCTTCAAGGTTGTCTTCGACGTAGGCCAGGGTGAACTCGGTGGCGTAGACGGGAACCTTGAGTTCGGAGAGAAACCAGGGCAGGCCGCCGATGTGGTCCTGGTGGCCGTGGGTAAGAATGATGGCGCGCACATGCGCTTTGTTTTCAATTAGGTAGGTGATGTCCGGGACCACAATATCCACGCCCAGCAACTCCGACTCCGGGAACATCAGGCCGGCGTCGATCACGATAATGTCGTCTTCCCAGCGGAGGGCAAGGCAGTTCATGCCGAACTCGCCGAGACCGCCCAGGGGAATGATTTTCAGCTTCTTTGTCTGCATTGGTCAGACTCGATGGTAACACCCGCGGGGAGCGGGGGTAGGTTCGAACTGCTCATAGGTCCTTGTCCCAGACAGTCGGAAACGAACCCTTCAGAAAGTTCAGGCAGGCTCTCGGGATCTGGCCGGATTCCTGACCTGGACGCGAGGTGCATCAGTTGGCCGGGGCCGTGCCGATGAGCGACGGAAACGGTGAAACCTCCAAGATCGAGTGCAATGTTGAGAGGGTGAAAACCCTGCCCTCTGTGTCACGAACTACGGGGCCGAGGGCATCATTGACTCGGGTCCATCCCATCCCGCCGAGCACGGCAATCAGTGGAATCCCACTGAGCCGGATCGATTCATCGCGCAGCCGCTCGAACCGCAATGCTTTATCCCTCGCGGTGCCGCCATTGTTGGTGCCTTTGCACTCCAGCATTGCCTTCAATGAGCCCATCGCGTCGAACACGACGAAGTCGGGCGCGGGCGTCACTCGAACTTCGAACCGGGCCGCAATCTCCGCCTGATTGTTGCTTCCAGTCCGGATAAACGGGATACACTGTTCCTTCAATAGGGTATCCACTGCGTCTTCGATCAGATCGCCGCGTTGTGTCGAGGTGGCGTCAAGGACTTGCCGGAACGCGCCCCCAAAATGCCTTTGGTGGAGGTATAGAGCAAAAGGAACGCCATTAGCCGCGTATTCCTGAACGCTGGCCCATCCTCGTTCGGTATCCGGCTTTGCCTGCTTGCTCAGCAAGCCCGGTGGAGGTTCGCCAAAAAGGGATCTGTCCATTACCTGGCGAAGCGTCTTGGCGGCAACTTTCGCCTGCGCCGCGCTGGTCGACGATCCGTTCCGCTCCATGGAGTCCACTTTGGCTGACGTCAGAGGAGTCAGTCCGATGGGTTCCACGGCAAGCGCCGTAGAGTGTGCAAACTCATCCCGTGTCAACCCCAGAATTGTGCGGAATACCAATAACGTCTGCGGGGCGCCCACCAACACGTTTGCCAGGTTCTCCTCCGATGTGCAGGTAAAGCCGCTTGTGGCTCGGCAGGCGATTTCATAAGCATCGAGAAAGTATTTCCGCTCGTAAAAGGCCGCCTTGTGGATATATGCGAAGTCTGGCGCAAGGTAGGGCACATAAAGAACACGCGCAACTTCAGCGAATATATGGGCGTGTTCGCCGGTGCCGTGATGTTGCGGAATCAGTCGAATCTGTGCGACCCGCCGATTCCAGCCGGGAGCTTCAACGATGCGTTCGATCGTCTCGTTTGCTGTAGGCATGTGTCAAACGGCCCTCGCTCTCAGTAGCATACCGGGGGTGTCGAGAGCGATGTTCTCGCTGATTCTCCTCTGGCCCTCAATCGCGAAACGCTCGTGGATCTCTATCCCACCAGCTCTGCGCCCCAGACGCCGGGCAACCACAACTGTCGTTGCCGAGCCCGCGAACGGATCGAGAACGACGCCATCTTCTGGGCTGGCAGCCTTAATGAAGAACTCCGCGAGCCCCTCCGGCATTGCTGCCGTGTGCTCCACTCCGTAGTGCTGGTTGTAGGTTTGGGGCACACTGACCACATTTCCTGGGTCAGCGCCTCCCAGCAAATAGGTCTTGGTTCGGTCACGCCCAAATCCCGCAACCGTGTTGCGTCGCCCGTTGGTGTCGCGCTTTCGCCGGTCGATTTCGGCTGGATCTGCCTTGTACGGAACCCTCACGCCATTCAAGTCGAAGTACGGCTTGTTGGTCCGGGCGAAATGATAGACGTACTCGAAGCTGTCCTTCGTTCTCGGCCCGAACCTTCCGGGAACGGCGTTTGGCTTGGCCCAAATGTATGTCTCGACCCATCGCCAACCCATGTGTTGTAAGGCCAGAACCAGTTGGTAGACATAGGGGTGGCGTTGGCCCCGCAATGGGCCACGGTTCGCGACCCGATTCTTGATATTGAGAATGAGGCTGCCTGTCGGCTTGGCGGCGTTCAACATCGCGCGCGCGAAAGGGAGAAACCATTCAACATAGCGATCCGGATGAATGCGGCTGTAGGCCCTTGCATCCGCATAAGGCGGGCTGGTAAAAAACAGATCGACACTCTGGCGTGGCAGTCGAGACATCAACTCGCCCGAGTCTCCAAGCACGACCCCCTGTTCGAGGATCCTGGCAAGGAGCCCAGAGTCCGGCGCATCGGTTGTTTCGACGGGCTCTCGGGCAGTCGCGCCTGCTTCGAAAACGAGCTTGAGGCTACGCTGCTTCTTCACCTGCATTCCACCTAAGCTGACGAATCAAGTACACCACAACTGGACTTTCCCGTCCACAGGGAACCCCTTGTTTCCCCTGTCTACCGCAGCAAGTCTTCGAGCGCGGTGCTGAGGTCGGTTCTTTCGTCGCGGTACTTGACGATGACGGGGGCATAGAGCGAGAGACCCCACTCCTGGCTCAGTTCATGGCCTTTGTCCTTGGCGATGGCGCGTGAGCCGGGAACCACGACGGCGTTCTGGGGGATGATGAGCGGCAGGTCGGGCGTGGCGCGGAGGATTGTGCCGTTGACGAGGTCGAAGACCGGCGTGCCGCGGGTGAGGATGGTTCCGGGGGCGAGCACCGCGCCGGCGCTGACGACGGTCCCCTCGTAGACGCCGCAGTTGCCGCCCACCAGCACGTCGTCTTCAATGACCACGGGGCTGGCGTTGACGGGCTCCAGCACACCGCCGATCTGGGCTGCGGCGCTCAGGTGGACTCGCTTGCCGATCTGGGCGCAGGAGCCGACCAGGGCGTGGGAGTCCACCATCGAGCCTTCGTCCACCCAAGCTCCGGCGTTGATGTACATCGGGGGCATGCAGACAACGCCTCGAGCCACATAGGCTCCGGCGCGGATGGAGGAGCCGCCGGGGACGACGCGGATGCCGTCGGCGGTGGTGAAATGACGAACGGGGTAGGTGTGCTTGTCGATAAACGAGAGCCTGCCGGCGGCCGACTCTTCCAGGTTGCCCAGGCGAAAGCCGAGCAGGATGCCGCGCTTGACCCAGGCGTTGACGCGCCAGCCTGTGGGCGAGGCGGGGTCGGGCGAGGCGGCGCGGATTTCACCGCTCTCAAGGGCGGACCGATGAGAGAGAAAGGCCGCCATGGCGGCGGGATCGCCGATGGCGGCGGGTCCGGCGGCAAAGTGCCGTTCGATCGCCGTTTGCAGTTGGCTAAGAGTCATTGCAATCCGAGTCTATCAAGAGAGGGGGTAGTGATCGGGGATCAGGAACTAGCAGCCCGTGGTGAAAGTTGGGTTTTGAAAGGGCACGACTTTAGTCGTGCCGCAAATGATTGATAAGAAACGATGGGCTTTAGCCCCAAAGGGATTGTCTTCAGCAATTTGGACTTCTAGCACAGGCTGCTAGGAACTAGGGAACTTAGGAAATTGTCGCGCTGCGGCCTTGCCGGAGGGGAAGGCCGGGAACTCGCGATGCGGATACGGACGGCGCGGCTCCCGGCGGGGAGGGGCTTAAGAGATGGCATGAAGTCTGAGACTTCGGGATGGGGGCAGAAGATCGGCCCGCGGTCTTAGGCTGCGGTCCGGGAGGGTTGTCTGGTTTTGTACAGGCCGTTCACTGCGACTGGTTGCAGCTTGAAGGAGTTCCCGCCCGCCGGAATCATCGCCATAGGGATCGAGGTCAGATCCGGCCGGTTGTGGAAGTATTTAGCCTCAAGCCAGGCGCAAAGCCTGGCATCGCGAATCTCAGGCTGGTCCTGCCAAAAGCCAGGCCCCAGCCCACACTGGATCTGGAGATGATCCAGCTGTAGCTCGATGACCGCAACTTGTCTTGGAAAATAACGCCGGACATTGGAGACGCCGACGTTCAATCCAGTCAGACTGCGGCCCTTGCTTTGTGTTTTGACCACCATAATTGCCTGCCCTTCAACGTGAGATGAAGTCAGTCTAGGGAGCCAAGGCGGGGATGAACCGTTTCTGGAGCGGGGAACCCGCGCTGGAATTCCTCATTTAGAACGCGCCAGACGGCAGGACCGATTTGGCATGATAGTGCGCCCTTTTATTTGCGACTGTCAAGACCGAATTCAGTCAATTCACTGTAAACGCGGGCTCGGCACTCCAAACCCGATCTTCCAAAGGATGCGCCCGCGGCGTATCGAGGTTCCAGGCAGGGCGTGGCTGGGCATGAAAACCTCCGCTGAATGGACAGCCTGGAGCCGGATCGGGTGGCTGGTCGCAGAGGTTGGAGAAGGCAGGGGGGGGCCTAGATTGCCGAGAGAATGGCGTCGCGGAGCGCCTCGGCAACCTCCCGCTGCTGACTGGCGGCGATGCGGTTAAAGAAGGGCAGGGCGAGAGTGCGGCGGGCGATTGCCTCGGTGAGCGGAAGCGATGCCAGGCTGGCGCTGGGATGGGCGCGCCAGGCGGGCTGTAGGTGGATGGGGGCGAAATAGCGGCCGGTGGCGATGCCGCGGCTGGCAAGGGTAGCTTGAATCCGGTCGCGGTCGAGGTACTCCGGCAGGCGGACGACGTAAACGAACCAACTGATGGAGCGGCGGGGCCGGATGAGCGCCGGGAGTTCGAGGCCGGGAACGTCTAATTCTCTGAGCAGCGCATCGTAGCGTTCGGCGGCGGCCCGGCGCAGTGCAAGCATCTCCTCGATACGGCTCAACTGCACGCGGCCCAAGGCGCAGGCAGTCTCGGAGAGACGATAGTTGTAACCCGGCTCGGCGTGGTCGAGCCAGTCGCGCTCTGAACTGGCCATCCTTCCTTGGTTGCGCAGGCTGCGCAAGCGGGCAGCGTGGGCGGGGTCGCGAACGAGCACGGCGCCGCCTTCGCCGGTGGTGATCTGCTTGTTGGGATAGAAGCCGAAAACTGCGGCGTCGCCGAAGCTGCCTACTCGGCGGGCGTGGGGCGGGCCGCCAAACTCCGCGCCAATGGCCTCGCAGGCGTCTTCGATCAGAGCCAGATTGTGTCGGCCAGCGAGTGCCTGGAGCGCATCCATCTCGGCCGGGATGCCGAAGGTGTGAACAACGAGAATCGCTCGGGTACGGGGCGTAATGGCACGGTCGACAGCGCCAGGGTCAAGGTTGAGCGTCGCAGGGTCGATCTCAGCGAAGACCGGCGTGGCGCGGACCTGGAGAATGGCATTGGCTATGGCGATGAAGGCGAAGGAGGGGACGATGACCTCGTCGCCCTCGCCGATGCCCAGCGTGAGCAGAGCCAGGTGCAGGCCGGCGGTACCGGAACTGACGGCCACAGCAAGGGGTACGCCGTGAAAGGCGGCCAGAGAGGCCTCGAAGGCCTCTAATTCAGGACCCAGACTGAGGTGGGGCGTGCGCAGGACGGCCGTGACCGCATCGATATCAGCCTGGGTGATGTCCGGCGAGGAGAGTGGAATCTTCTGCCGTGGGGCCGCTGCCTTCGGCGCAACGAGCAGGAGAATCGGACCAAGGTCAGGATTCATCGGAATCCTCGGATTTGTCCGGCAGCGGCGTGGGCTGCTTGATGAGTAGGCCGTCGAGCGGGACGGTGGTGAGCACGCGGGCGATGGTCTCTGCGGCGGTTCCGTCGCCGTAGGGGTTTTTAATGCCGTGTAGGCCGAGGCGAAGCTGGGGATCGAGGGCCTGGCGGAGGGCGCCGAGGATGGAGGCGGTCTCGGCTGGCGCGTCGATCACGTTGCGGGCGCGTTCGCGGCCCTGTTGGCGCATGCCGACGTTGACGGTGGGCAGGGCGAAGGAGGCGGCTTCCATGATGCCGCTGGAGGAGTTGCCGATGAGCGCATCCACCTGGCCGAGGAGGCTCCAGTAGGTGACGGGGTCGAGGTTGACGAAGATGTGGGTGTGCGGGCGCGAGGCCGCCAGCGCCTCCGCGCGTTCGATGAGCGCGTAGCTCCCGGCGTCGGCGTTGGGGTAGACGAAGAGAAGCTGGCCGGGAGCCTGGGCGAGCGCGGAGAAGAGGGCGTCGGCTTCGGCGGTGGTGTCTTTGAGGATGGTGACTGGATGATATGCGGCCAGAATCGCCGGAGCCTGGAGGGTGAGGCCGAGGCGGGCTTCGAGGGCGGGCCGCGTGAGGAGGGTGGAGCGGCGCAGGTGGTCGAGCGAGGGCGCGCCGGCGCGATGAACGCGCCAGGGCTCTTCGCCCATGGCGATGACCCGGCGGCGGGCGGTGGGCGTGGAAGTGAAGTGAATGTGCTGCCAGCTTGGTGAGGGCGTTGCGCACCTGGTCGTCAATGGCGCCCTGGCTGACCTCGCCGCCTTCGATGTGGGCGATGGGAATGCGCAGCGCGAGAGCAACCGATGCGGGCGCCAGCATCTCATAGCGGTCGGCGATGAGCAGCAGCAGATCGGGCCGCCATGCCGTGAGCGCGTCGGCCAGCCCGAGGATGGCGATGCCGATGGTCTTGGCCATGCCGGTATCGGTGTCGGAACTGAGCAGGCACTCGATGCGCGCCTTGATCTCCATGCCGGGAATGCCGTCGCGCTCGATCTCGTCGAGCGTCGAGCCGAATTCGGGCGAGAGATGCGCGCCCAGGGCAAAGAGGCCCAGCTCGACCTCGGGGCGGGCGGCGAGTTCGCGCAGCGGCCAATAGAGATGGCTGTAATCGGCGCGCGAGGTGGTGACGACGCCGATGCGGCGACGGCTGCCTTGCGGTTCGCCTGGGTGGGAATTACTCACAGTGGGCGGTTCCTGGAGGAGAGGATCACTGGAGGAGTATAAATTGGCGGGCCTTTCAGGAGGCATCGATTCAAAATGCCAATCCTTCCGCCGATGCGGCTTTGGCGGGCGGTCGCATACACTGGAAGGTTCGGCGGAGTCCTGGGGCCTCGACGGCCGGCCGCCGTGGAGATGAATTTGGGAACAAGATCGACGAGAATCGTTGGGCTGGCGGCCCTCGTGCTTATTGCCGCAACTGCGGCCGGGGCGCAGGCTCGCTTTGACGCCGAGGCGGTGAGGCTGAACAACCGCGGCGTGGCGCAGATGGGCCAGCAGTTTACCGAACGCGCGGCCGACAGCTTTGCCCAGGCCATGAAGAAAGATCCAATACTGGCGCAAGCCGCGATCAATGAGGGAATTGCGCTGCTGGCGTTGCAGAAGCTGGACGAGGCTAGGAAGGCACTTGAGCAGGGCATCGCTCTAAACCCCGGCAGTGCGCAGGCGTGGTACAACCTAGGCCTTGTTCAGCACGCGGGCAATGAGCTGGAGCCGGCGCTCAAGAGCTTTCAGCGGGCGGTGATGCTCGATCCGCGCGATGCCGATTCGCTTTATTTCGAGGGTGTCTGCCACGGGGATCTGAAGGACTTCGACAAGGCGATTCCAATTTACGAGCAGGCGCTCCAGATCAATCCGATGCACGCCTCCTCGGAGTTTCAACTGGCGCGCGCGCTACAGCGCTCCGGCCGAATCGCGCAGGCGAAGGAGCACTTCAAGCGCTTTCAGCATTTGACCAGCACCAAGATCGGGACTCCGATCGGGCTGGCCTACGGCGAGCAGGGGCGCTACTCGACGGTGACTCCGATGGAGGAGTTGGAGGCGGCTGGGCGCGCGATGATTCCGGTGAAGCTGGTGGCGCAACCGTTGCTTTCCCAGGTCTCAAAAGCGAGACTTGGGGCACCCGCGAGTCCTATGAATTCCCCGGTCTCAAAGGCGAGACCGGGGGCAACCAAGGATTCTGTTGGGAACGGCGGGGAATGGACCACTACCGGCGGGGCTTGCATGATGGACGTGACTGGCTCGGGAGCCATGGACCTGGTGCTGATGCAGACGGGCGCGCAGGCCATTCGCGTGCTGCGCAACAAAGGCGATGGCAGCTTTGAGGATTGGGACGCGGCGGCGGCGGGGCTGAAGGCGCAAGGCCGTGCGCTGGCTTGCGCGGTGGGCGATTACGACGGCGATGGATTGAACGATCTGGCTGTGGCGCTGGACGATGCCGTGCTGCTCTTCCGCAACCTGGGCAACGGCAAGTTCCAGGATGTGACTGCGGAGGCCGGGCTTGCGCCGCGGAATCGGCCTTCGGGAATTACGTTTATCGACTACGACCACGACGGCGACTTGGATTTGTTCTTGACGGGTGCGCCGTTGAAAGATGGCGGTGCGCCGAATGTGCTGTGGCGGAACAACGGCAACAAGACATTTACGGAATGGACGGAGCCGACGGGGCTGGGCGGGAGCGGACAGACCAACGCCTCGATTCTCACTGACTTCAACAACGATCGCGCCGTGGATATCGCGGTGACCGGCGATGGGCCGGCGCCTATGATCTATGTGAATCCACGCGAAGGGAAGTATCCGACTCAGCCGCTCTATCTGGGAGGCGAGCAATTCAGCAAGTCGCCTGGTCTGGATGTCAGCGCGCTGGCAGGTCGGAGCGTTGCGAACTTGCCGTCTACAACGGGCATCGCGGTGCTCGATTACAACAAGGACGGCTGGATGGATATTGCCGTGACCCATGCCGGCGCGCCGGGGCTGACGCTGTGGCGCAATGTTGAGGGGCCGAATCATGTGGGGCGGCGGTTTGAGCGTGTGGAACTGCCGCTGCAGGGTGCGCTGCGCGGGTGGGGCCTGACGCCGATCGATATCGACAACGACGGCTGGATCGATCTGGCGGCGATTGTGGAGACCAAAGCTGGGCCGCAGGCGCGCGTCTTCCGCAATCGCGGCGATGGAACCTTTGAGGATGTGAGCCACGCACTGGGACTGGACAAAGTGAAGCTGGTTGCGCCGCGCGGGCTGATTGCCGCCGATGTGGACGGCGACGGCGCGGCGGATTTGATTGTGACGCAGTTGAATGCGCCGCCGGTGCTGCTGCGCAACGTGGGCGGCAACAAGAATCACTTTGTGCGCCTGGACCTGACCGGCTATGCGGACAACAAGACGGCGCTGGGCGTGAAGGTGGAGGTCTTTGCCAGCGGCCACTGGCAGAAGTGGGAGCTGGCCGGCGCTTCGGGCTACCAGACGCAAGGGCCGCCGCAGATTCTGGTGGGGCTGGGCGATGCGGAGGGCATCGACCTGCTGCGGATTCTGTGGCCCACCGGCGTGCTGCAGGACGAGATCGATCTGCCGCACACAGCCGGTGATTGCGATGAAAGAGGCCGACCGGCGCGGGAGTTCGTGCCCGGTGCTTTTTGCGTGGGACGGGCATAAGTACAAGTTGGTGACGGATGTGATTGGCGCGGCGGTGGTGGGGCACTGGTTCACGCCTACGCGGCGCAATACGCCCAACCCCGGCGAGTGGATCAAGGTGGACGGCGGTAGGTTGCGCCGGTGAACGGCAAGCTGAGCCTGCGCTTCATGGAGCCGATGGAGGAGGTCAATTACATCGACCAGTTGCGGCTGGTTGCGGTCGATCATCCGGAAAATGTCGAGGTGAATCCCGACGAGCGCTTCCTCGACGATCCGCCGTTTGCCTCGGGGCGCGTGGTGGCTACAGCAGGCGCGCGGCTGCCCGTGGGCGCGTGGGATGGCGAAGGCCGCGACGTGCTCGACCAGTTGAGCCGCCGCGATCACCAGTTTGCGAGCGGATTCACGGCGCTGCCTTACGATGGCTTTGCGAATCTCCACGCGCTGACGCTCGACTTGGGCCCGCTGGACGCGAACTCCCCGCTGCGGCTGCTGATGACCGGCTATGTGAACTACTTCAGCGCGACCTCGCTCTATGCCGCGTGGCAGGCGGGCGTGAAGCCCATCTCGCCATACGTGGAAGCGCAGATGCCGGACGGTGCGTGGCAGCGGATTGCGGACGATGTGGGCTTTCCGGCGGGCCTGGAGCGCACGATTGTGGTGGACCTGACCGGCAAGCTGCCGGCGGGCGCGCGGCGGATTCGGCTGGTGACGAATCTGGAGATTTACTGGGACCAGGTGCTGATCGACAACAATCGCCGAAGCGGAGGCGCGCACGGCGGAGGTGCCGCTCGCTACGGCCACGCTGCACTTCCGCGGCTATCCAATGCAGATGGAAGGCGCAAGCCCCGGCGATCTCGACTACGACTACGATCGCGTGAGCCTGACTGGGCCCTTCCAGCGTCAGCGGGGCAATTACACGCGCATGGGCGACGTGACACCGCTGCTGAGGGGCATCGACGACCGCTTCGTGATCTTCGGCAGCGGCGAGGAGATTGCGGCGGAGTTCGATGCGGCCAAACTGCCCGCGCTGCCGGCGCACTGGAAGCGCGACTACTTCTTCTACGCCAACGGATTTGTGAAGGATATGGACTGGTGGGATGCGTCGCCGTTCACCGTGGCGCAGTTGCCGTTCCATGCCATGAGCGCCTATCCGTATCCCGCGAGCGAGAGTTATCCCGACGATGCGGATTCGCTGGACTACCAGTTGAATTGGAACGACCGCTTCGACTCGGGCGAGCCGGTGCGGTCGTATCGCTTCGACTACCAGGCGATGCCATCGACTCCGGCAGACGACCTGGCGCCAACGCCATCTCCGGTGGCGCATCCATGAACGATGTGGTGCTGGCTCCGGCAGTGCGGCAACTGGAGCTTCTGCGCTCCGGCGCGATCTCCGTGGTGGAGCTGGCCGAGGCGCACATCGCGCAGATCGAGCGGCTGAATCCGCAGTTGAACGCGTTCGCGGACTTCGATGCGGAGCGCGTGCGCGACCGGGCGCGAAAGCACGACGCGTGGAAGGGGCAGCGCGCGCGCAGACCGCTGCATCGGGCTGCCGGTCACCGTAAAGTCTTCGATTGCGACACGGGGGATGCAAGTGCGAGATCGGCAGCCTGCTGCACGAAGGCGACGTTCCGCGCGAGGATGCGGTGGTGGTGGCGCGGCTGCGCGCGGCGGGAGCGCTGATTCTGGGCACGACCAACTGCCCGGAGTTCCTGATGGCCTACGAGACCGCGAATCTGCTGCACGGGCGCACGCGGAATCCGTGGGATCTGGAGCGGTCGCCGGGCGGATCGAGCGGCGGCGAGTCGGCGGCCATCGCGGCGGGGCTTTCTGCGGGCGGGCTGGGCAGCGACAGCGGCGGATCGGTGCGCGTGCCGGCGCACTTCACGGGCATTTGTTCGCTCAAGCCTACGCCGGGCCGCATTCCCGGCCGAGGCCATCTGCCGCCGTGCGTGGGGCCGTTCTCTATTCTGGGCGCCATCGGTCCCATGGCGCGCACCATGGCCGACGTGGCGCTGCTTTTCCGCACGCTCAGCGGCCAGGATGCGCTTGACCCGGTAAGTCCTCCGCTTGCGTTGCGCGAGCCTGGCCCAGCCGAACTTCGCGCGAATGCGATCGGTTTTTTCGAGGACGACGGTCTTGTTCCGGTTACGCCGGAGACACGCGCGGCTGTGCAGGCTGCCGCGGCGGCGCTGCGCGATGCGGGCTTTCGCGTGGAGCCTTTCCGGCCGCAGCACGCTGGAGCCGCTGCGGCGGTTGTGGTGGAAGTTCTTTGTGCAGTGCGGAGCGATGTTCTATGCGCCGGCGATTCGCGGCAAAGAGCATCGGCTGAGCCCTATCTTCAACGAATTCATCGGCTTTTCCGAGTCCGTGCCGCCGCTTACGGCTGTCGAGTTGCTGGACGCGTGGGCCGAGCTGGACCTGCTGCGCTCGAAGACCCTCGCCGAGATGAGCAGGTATCCGGTGCTGCTGTGCCCGGTAGCCAGCATTCCCGCCTTCCGTCACGGCGAGCGCGAGTGGATGGTCGAGGGCCGAACGGTAAAGTACCTGGATGCTGTGCGTTACACGCAGTGGTTCAACGCGCTGGCCGCGCCGGCGGCGGTGGTTCCAGTAGGAAGCTCGCCTGAGGGACTGCCGATCGGCGTGCAGATTGTCGCGCGGCCCTTCGAGGATGAGACCGCGCTGGGGATCGCGGCGATTGTGGATGCGGCGTTCGGGTATCGGCCGCCGGCAATGGCGCTCGAATGCTTATCGCCGTAAGAGTTCGGCAACGGCGCCTGGCGGGACTTTACATGCCTCCTATAGCCGCATAGGATGGAAATCGCTGGTCCGTGTGAGGGCATTGGAATGCGGAGATTGGCCACGCTTGTGCTCTTGGCAGGGGTCGCTTTGCCTGCACTCCCAGCTGAGAGCGGCACTCCGCGAAAAGTCACGGTGGAGCAACTGGAGCAACGGTTAAGCGTGCTGCAACGCCAGCGCGATATAAAGGCGGCAAACCAGATTTATGAACTGGAACTGACGGAACGAATGTCCGCGGCTCGACTCGTGCGCGCGGAGGCGAAGCTGCCCGGTCCCGAGTCTCGAAAGGCGCTGCTCGCGGTATTCGACGAATCGGCATTCCTCGACTTGCCCGCGGCCGACCTCT
Source organism: uncultured Acidobacteriaceae bacterium (assembly GCA_963799145.1). GTDB lineage: Bacteria > Acidobacteriota > Terriglobia > Terriglobales > Acidobacteriaceae > Telmatobacter. Next base: position 16,787 of record CAWCWQ010000014.1, read on the forward strand.
TGCACGATCCCGAGCCGGATAGTGCCAGCCTGACCGCGATGCTCGCACAGACCACCGAATATGCGAATAAGACGATTGCAAAACTGCCCGACTTTCTTGCTACGAAGGAAATCACACATTTCGAGGGGACGCAAGTGGCTATTTTGCCCTCCGGAATGAGTTCGACCGGCCATGTGTCATTGCATGAAATGGGCATTTCAAAGACCGAGGTACTGTATCGCGACGGCCGGGAATCGGATGCGGAAGCCCCCAGGCGCGCGGGACTTCCACCGCTGCCTCCTAGACTGAACACGATCGGAGAGTTCGGCCCCATTCTGATCGTGACGTTAGGAGACGCAGCTAAGGGAAAGATAGTTTGGAGTCACTGGGAGCAGCGCGCGGCTGGACCTGAGGCGGTCTTCCACTATAGGGTGCCAGAGGTAGTGTCGCGCTATGCAGTGGCCATTCCAGATAGCTTTGGAGAGA
>CAWCWQ010000015.1:0-10288 GCA_963799145.1 uncultured Acidobacteriaceae bacterium
TGAATATTGCTGATTGCTGCGAAGTCGTGGTGCGCGGCGATGCGGAGATTGCGCCTTGGGACGAACTGAAACTCCACGGAGGCGTTTCTCCCTACCGTGCGTCTAGCCTCACGAGTTTCGACGCGCTGGATTTATCCCTGGTTTTTAATCAATATTTCCGCTGGGCCTACTGCGGTCGCGTCTGGCCGAGTTGCCCACAGACAGAGAGATATGGGTGAACTGCGGCGTGGGGCAGCGCGCCTACTACGCTTGCCGTATCCTGTCGTAGCTGGGTTGGGAGCGCGCAACCTTTCGGGGTAAAACAGCACCAATCCATGTCTGGTATTCCGTAGACGTACCAGGCTGCTCATATGGATTCGATGCAAGGACGTCCAGAATGGCATTGACTGCCGAATTGGCAGATCAGGCGCTTACCACATTCATTCATGAGGAGAGTCATGCTTCAAGATCCGGCCAGCAGCGAGCCGGAGACACTCATCGGAGCGCGCGCACAATCGTCCTTATTGTCGGCCTACCCAAGTCCCGCGGCTTGCATGCCCGGATTTTCACAGTAACGAAGCTGGAGAAATGGGCAGCCGAGTGGATTCCAGAATCAGAGCTGGAAGGCTTTCAGGGTATTGTTCACGGAGGCATACCCCAAGGTCCCGGATGAAGCCATGGCCCAAACAGCAGCCGAATCAGGAGTCAAAGCGGTCACGGGCCAACTCCGTGTCCGCTTTACCCTGCAGGTAGCCTCGAGGGGATAACGCTCCGTGTTCGAGGGTGGATTCGACAGCCAGCGGACAAACGCATGACGAAGGCAGAAGCGGCACCCACCTCATCTGATGGGGCGCAACTCGCTCATGCGTGGGCAACCTTCCTCGCGTTGAAGTATCCTGGAAACACCCAACTTAGTGGGCAATAAACGCAAAGGATGATCTTGAAACTCAGACTGCCAACCGGCTTGTTACTCCCAGGTGGAAAGCATCCGCGCCTAGGGAATGTTTCCCAGCGGTGATCTTTTTGCTGTTCGGAGTGGCTCAACCGGCGCGTCCGTCTTGAATTGAGAATTGAGGGTTTACACAATGAATTGGATCAGGGTTGCCACAATGAGTTGGATCATCGCTTCGGTGGTAGCGGCAGTTGGTGGAGGCGTGCTTTTGCATGGCCAATCCAGGGGCCTGATTCCACCCGAAGCCGCGCTGACGTATCTAAGAAACGGAGGACTGGCTACTTTGATGCTGCTTACTCCCGCCAAACTACGTGGCTTTTCCCACCTGCCGAATGCGAGGAACATTCCGCTTGATCTGATTGAATCCGGATTTCGCCTCTGCCCCTGAAGGATAAGAATCAGGTGTTGCTGCTGCATTGCGAGGGTGGGATGCGAAGTGCTAAGGCGACGTAGTTTTTGAGCGGCTTGGGTTACGCCAAAGGTGTCAATTTTGGCTCATACAATAGAGCGGAGCAGATTGTGGCCTACAAAGTAGGCCGATTGTCAAACTGCCAGTTTGGAGTTGCGAGCGTTTATTGACAAAAAGACGGTCTGGAAGGATCGCGTGCAAACGTCGCTGCGAAAGGCTGTTCTGTGCGCTTGTTGTTTCCAGCAACCGCAGATATTCCTGCGCTATGTTCTTGCGCAAACGGAGAGAAACGGACGGGTCGCACGGAATTTCCAGCGAAATCCGGAGCTATTTGTTTTATAGCCATGCGCAAGTCCCGAAGGAATGCGACGCAAGCCGGGCACGTCTCCACAGGCCCACGCATTGCTTTTGCAGGTAGTGGGTTCCACTTCGACCATCCAGATACTCGGAAAGATTTGAGAACAATTCGCGGTACTCTGCGCATAAAAAAAAAATATTGGATAGGATGTCCTTGGACTTTTTCTTCACTCGATTGCGACTATCCGTCTTTTCGCGGCGCAACCTTGAGCAGCTTAAGCTGCTCGAGGTTGCGCACGAAAAGACGGATAGTCGCAATCGAGTGAAGAAAAAGTCCAAGGACATCCTAGCCAACAATGAGCAACGCTCCGCAGAGTGCCGCGAATTGTCTCGAATCTTTCCGAGTATCTGGATGGTCGAGTGGAACCCACTACCTGCAAAGCAATGCGTGGGCATATCGAGGCGTGCCCGGCTTGCGTCGCATTCCTTCGGGACTTGCGCATGAGCCATCTATCAAGTGGCCGTTCGCTGGAAATTCCGTGCGACCCGTCCGTTTCTCTCCGTTTGCGTTCGATCATCACGCAGGAATATCTGCGGTTGCTGGAAACGACAAGCACAGAACAGCCTTTCGCCGGACGTTAGCACAATCCTCCAGACCGTCTTTTTGTCAATAAACGCTCGCAACTCCAAACTGGCAGTTTGACAATCGGCCTACTTGCTGGCCACAATCTGCTCCGCTCTATTGTATGAGCCAAGGTCGAAGACGTTGGCGTAACCCAAGCCGCTCAATAATTTCGTCGCCTTAGCGCTTCGCATCCCACCCTGGCAATGCAGCAGCAACACCTGATTCTTATCCTTCAGGGGCAGAGGCGATCCGGATTCAATCAGATCAAGCGGAATGTTCCTCGCATTCGGCAGGTGGCCGGCATTGAATTCGGCGGGAGTGCGCACATCGATCACCAGTGCTCCGTTTCTTAGATACGTCAGCGCGGCTTCAGGTGAGATCTGGCTGGATTGGCCATGCAAAAGCACGCCTCCAGCAACTGCCGCTACCACCAAAGCGATGATCCAACTCATTGTGTCAACCCTGATCCAATTCATTGTGTAAACCCTCAATTCTCAATTCAAGACGGACGCGCCGGTTAAGCCACTCCGAACAGCAAAAAGATCACCGCTGGGAAACATTGCCTGGGCGCGGATCCTTTCCACCTGGGAGTAACAAGCCGGTTGGCAGTCTGAGTTTCAAGATCATCCTCCCGACGGATACAATTGCCCACTAAGATTGGGTGTTTCCCGGATACTTCAACGCGAGGAAGGTTGCCCACGCATGAGCGAGTTCAGTCCCATCGGATGAGGTCAGTACCGCTTCTGCTTTCGTCATGCGTTTGTCCTGGCTGTCAATCCACCCTCGAACACGGACCATTATCCCTGAGGCTACCTGCTGCCGAAAGCGGACACGGAGTTCAGCCGTGACCGCTTTGACTCCTGATTCGGCTACTGCTTTGGCCATGGCTTCATCCAGGACCGTGCTGACGATGCCTCCGTGAACAATACCCTGAAAGCCTTCCAGCTCTGATTCTGGAATCCACTCGGCTGCCATTTCTCCAGCTTCGTTACTGTGAAAGTGCAGATGCAAGCCGCGGGAATTGTCTGGCCCGCAAGCAAAGCAGGACGATTGTGCGCGCGCTCCGATGAGTGTCTCCGGCTCGCTGCTGACTACATCTTGAAGCATGACTCTCCTCATGAATGAATGTGGTAAGCACCTGATCTGCCGATTCGGCAGTCAATGCCATTCTGGACATCCTACCATCGAATCCATATGACAGCCTGGTACGTCTACGGATGCCAGACATGATACGTGCTATATCCCCCCGAAAGGTTGCGCGCTTGCAACCCATGCTGAGACAGGATACGGCAAGCGTAGTAGGCGCGCTGCCCCACGCCGCAGTTCACCCATATCTCTCTGTCTGTGGGCAACTCGCCCAGACGCGACCGCAGTAGGCCCAGCGGAATATTGATTGAACCAGGGATAGATCCAGCGTCAAACTCGTAAGGCTGACGCACATCCAGGAGAAACGCCTCCGTCGAGTTCAGTTCGTCCCAAGGCGCAATCTCCGCATCGCCGCGCACCACATTGGCCGCGATCATCCCCGCCATGTTGACTGGATCTTTCGCCGCGCCGTACTGCGGCGCGTAGCAGAGTTCGGCTTCTTCGAGATCGAAGACGGTAGCTTTCATTTGTATCGCCGTAGCGATCACGTCAATGCGGCGTGCGACGCCCTCTTCACCGACGGCCTGCGCGCCCAGCACGAGACCATCCGATTTTCGGAAGAGCAGCTTCAGATGAATGGTTTGTGCGCCCGGATAATAACCAACGTGGTGGCCAGGATGAAGATAGACTGTGTGATAGTCATCAATGCCGGCACGGCGCAGAGACTTTTCTGTCGCGCCTGTCAGCGCTACGGTCAAATCAAAGAAGCCGCAAACCGCTGTTGCCTGGACGCCATCGAAATGCGCATCCCGCCCGCAGATCGTATCGGCGGCCACGCGCCCCTGGCGATTGGCTGGCCCCGCCAAAGGGATCAGTTCCCATTGGCCAGTGACTCGATTCCTGACTTCAACAGCATCGCCGACGGCCCAGATGCGCGGATCTCTAGTGCGCATTTGACTATCGACACGGATTCCGCCCCGTTCACCCAACTCCAGACCAGCATCATGAGCGACCTTTGTCTCTGGACGGACTCCTATGGCCAGGACTACCAACTCTGCTTCATAAGCCTTGCCACTTTTCGTATGAACACTCAAACCGCCGTTACTGCCTGGCGCAAACTCCTCCACCGCGTCGGCCAGCGCAAGCGTTACTCCGCGAGACTCCAGCCGCTGCTTCGCGTACTCGGCCATCTCGGGATCGAGCGGAGGCATCACCTGATTGGCCAATTCAACGATCGTTACCTGGATTCCACGATGGGCAAGGTTCTCCGCCATCTCTAGACCGATGAAACCGCCGCCCACGACAACTGCATTGTGCGGTTTCTTCTCATCGATCCAATGTCGGATATCCCTGCTATCAGGAACCGTGCGCAACGTAAAGATACCAGGAAGATCGATTCCCGGCCACGACGGGCGGATAGGCGCCGCGCCCGGAGACAGAACCAGTGCATCATAGGGTTCGCTGTACTCGCGTCCTGTCTCCAGATCGCGGACCGAGACAGTAGACGCGGTCCGGTCAATCGCGAGTACCTCGTTCCGCGTGCGAACCTCAATGTTGAAACGTTCGCGGAATAACGTTGGCCAGGCCAGCAAGAGCTTGGACTCTTCCTGAATCACATTGCCAACATAGTATGGCAAGCCGCAATTGGCAAAAGAGACGTAGGGGCCACGCTCCAATACAATGATTTCCGCTTCTTCATCCAGCCGCCGAAGACGCGCTGCGCAGGTTGCCCCGCCCGCCACTCCGCCAACGATTACCACTCCCTTCTTCGCCATGATTCCTCCCTTAGAGGCCTCGCGATTCCTGCAAACTCAATGGCTGCAAACATGGTCGCAGAGTTGATCGACCGACACCATAGTCCCATTCAGATAGTTGCGAACAAGAACCGCAGGACTCTCTACCGGCGCTCCAGTGATGACCTCAATGGATGCTTCGCTTAACAGAGAGCGTGCGCGAGCTCCCATGCCGCCCGCTATGACCTGCGTCACGCCGCGCGCCTTGAGCCATACCGGCAAAAGGCCTGGTTGATGTTCCGGGGCAAGCGCTTCCGTTGTGGCAATGACCTCTTTTGTCGTGGGGTCAACGTCAATAATGGCAAACTTTTCGCAGTGTCCAAAGTGCGGATTCAGGCAGTCCCCGGTAATGGGAATGGCAATTCTCATGTGAACAGTTCCTTTCTTCGACAAGTCGGTTGTAGAAACGGGCAGGAGATGAAGGTGCACTCAAACAATCTCTCTCGACGATCCTGACGATAGCCATTTCCTCGCAGCCCGCCGATTCCCATGCTGAGACCGTCAATGCATCTGTCTTCATGTCCGTATCGCGTTCAGCGGCCTCACTGGTGCAAACTACACCTATATACTAACGATACGCTCCCCGAACGGCAAGAGGCTGGCAAGGTCGCTGGGTGCACTTCACATCTATTTTCATCTGTGATAAGGTGAAGCCGTTGGCTTGCGCAAAAAGCGAAGTCATATGGAGGATCGGAGTGCCACGAAAGGTATGCGTACGGCACGGCAAGAATTACCCTTGCTCCTGCGGAATGGGAAATCTTTATCGTTTTGTGGAGCCGCTCGTCTTGCTCCTTCTCAAGAAAAAGGGTCATTCCTATGGCTACGACCTCTGTGCGGAGCTGCAGGAGCATGCCCTAACCGATACAGCAATTGAGAAGGCCGCTCTCTACAGGACTCTTCGGCAGTTGGAGACAAACGGAAATGTCAAGTCCGAATGGGAAACGAACAAGGCAGGTCCAGCGCGCCGGGTGTACAAGATCACAAAGCAAGGCGAAAGGCATCTGGAGGAATGGGCTGCGGTGCTGGAACACCTTTCACAATCCATGACCCGCTTTGTAGGCGAGGTCCGTGAGGTCCTGCTCAAGCCGGCAACGAAGAGAACCAGATCCTCATGACGCTTGGCCTGGTACCCGCATATGACTGTCTCATAAGAATACGACTTGTTTGGACTCGCCGATCATCTGGATGAACGAACCTACCCCACATAATCGATGCCGGGGTAGTCGATCATCTCTTGCTCCTTCAACCCCATGACCCCCATAGACATCTCGCAGACGTGGATGCGTACTCCGAACTCCGCTGCATTTTTCAATGCCAGACATGTCTACTCAGAGCCAACGCAATCAACGCCATACGCATTCAGCACATCAGGCAGCGTGACGACGCCTTCGAGTTTGTGAATATCCGCCCGATGGACGACCGGCAAGACATCGAGATGGTAGGTGTTCATGCGTTCGAGAGCCAGATGCAGCGGATGATCCTTGTGGAGGTGCGGAACTTGGAGGGTTTCCACAAGGTCTTTGAGCGGCTGTTCTTTTCTCCCATCAGCAAAGGCGCAACCCAGCGTCTCTCTGGTCAGCATTCCCAGAAAGAAATCCTTCTCGGCCACTGGCCAAGTACGGAGCTTACCGGCACGAGCGTGTTCGATCACATCCTGGACACTAGACTCTGCGGGGAGAATCTCGGGAGTCTTCCGCATGATCTGAAGCACGGTGCGCTGGTTGGGCACGTTGCGAGTGCTGTGGCTGGGCAAATGAATGCCATCCTGATGGGCCAATGCCTCATAGATGGGCTCCTTCTGAAATCGTGAAGAGATGAAAAAACTAGTCAGGTTTGCAATCATCAGCGGCACTATGACTGCGTAATCCCGCGTCATTTCAAAGATCATCAAGACCGATGTCATCGGAGCGCGCACGATGCCCGCGAAGAGCGCGCCCATGCCGACCAGCGCGTAAGCGCCAGGGGTTGCGGTGAATCCCGGCAACAAGCCATGGGCTACTGTGCCGATGGCCCCGCCCAGCATCGCGCCGAGAAATAGACTCGGGCCAAAGATTCCACCAGCGTTTCCAGAGGCATAGCTGACAGTGACGCCAAAGAGCTTGAGCACCACCAGTAGCAGCATCAACTTGAGCGCCATCGTTCCATTCAGAGCGCTGCCGACGTAGGTATACCCGACACCCAGGACCTGGGGCACAAACCAGCCCATCAGACCAACCGTCACACCGCCCACGACGGGATGCCACCAGCGCGTCCTCGCGGGAAGATGCAGAAAGAATCTGCGCATTCCCAACAAAAGCCGGGTAAACGCTACGGACAGAAAGCCGCCAGCAATGCCCAATAGGGCGTAAATGGCGAGTTCCAGCGGATGTACCAGAGTGTATTGCGGCACTTGAAACAGCGGGTTATTGCCAAGCAGGAGGCGCAAGACCGCCCAGGAGGTGGCAGAGGCGAGCACGACCGAGCCCAGGATAGGCGCGTGCATATCGCCCATGACCTCTTCGAGGGAAAACAACACAGCCGCCATCGGCGTGTTGAATGCCGCGGCAATGGCCGCAGCCGCTCCCACGGGAATCAGAGCCTTTACCTTTTCCGGGCGCAATCCAAGCCATCGGCCGAGGACCGATCCGATTCCGGCACCCACCTGGACGGATGGTCCCTCGCGGCCCAGCGGAATCCCACTTGCGAGCGTCGTCGCCGTGCAGAAAAACTTGCCCAAGACGGTGCGCAGGGAGATGAACCCATCCCGGGCGAAGAGGGCGGCCTTGGTCTGGGGTACGCCGCTGCCGCGCGCGTAAGGGAAAAAACGATAGAGGAGGAAACCCATGGCCAGCGATCCTGCCACTGGTACCAACACACGTCTCCACGCGGCGCTATCCGGCGGATAGAGGCGCATTCCCAACCTCTCCGTGACCACGATAAACCCGACAACGGCGAGCCCGGTGAGCGCTCCAATCAGAAGCGACAGAACAAGAAATACCTGCTCCTCGCGCTGTTGAAGATGAGCTATCAAACGCGCCCGGAGGGCCGTGATCCAACTCATTTTCGGCTGGTTCTCGGCGGTGGGAGAAGAGGACATAAGTACAGTTTACGCGAACGGCATTGCAGGCTCCAGAGAACAACGCTAGGCATCTTCGATGGTGCGACTGCCGATTCATTTTGTACTGTATCCCAAGATCAAAGCCTGCATTGGCCTTCCAGAGCTGGCGCTCCCGGCACCCGATCCGCAACCCTATAGCTTCTTTCGGAGGTATTCAAACACAACATACCCAATCAGAGCGGAAATCACCGCGATAAGGAAGTTCATACCCGAGAATATATCGTTCAAGGCGAACGCTAAACTCTTCCCCTGTCCATTCGTAGCGGTGAATTCTCCCATCAAGAGATTGGAGTAGAAGAGAAAGACGATAAACGCGACTTCAATCACTGCTCTCCAGAGCGGGGTGAGTCGCCGGCGATCTCTGTGGTCTGGATGCATGGTTGAATGATACCAAGAACGGCACAATGCGCCGTTTGCGTTGCCCCATCTCTCTGTACAGAAAGACACAGGTTGATATGAGTGAACTGGGTCACAATCGAGAGATGAAGCAGGCTGAAGAGCCCGACCCCGTTTGCAGGATGAAAGTCGATCTGCCGATCTTATTACCTTCGAGATTCTTGCGAATGCCGCGAATCACAGGCAGTCTGGCGATTGAGGACCTCCAGCAACATTGAGTCCGAGTGCAGATAAGCGGGCTCGGGTGGATTTGCAATCCGTGTGAAGGATGCTTTGAATTCCCAGCCCTTCCGCGATCTGAACGAACATCGGTGTATTGTCGATAAAGACTGCCTGCGAGGCCTCGACCTGAGCTATATCCAGAGCAAGTCTGAAAATATCCACGTCGGGCTTGCGGATGTGAACGTAGCAAGAGGAAATGAAGCAATCCACTAACTTGTCCAGTTTGAACTTCCGAATTCTATATGCATTCAGCTCGCGCCCTTCGTTGCTGACTATGGCTATCTTCATCCCCAGGCGGAGCTTAAGCTGCGCAACCAGCGCGATCATCTCCGGGAAAGGTTTCGACTGCGCAAACATGAAGCGCCGAAACTGATTACGCGTGAACGGCCTCTTTTTGTGGAAGACCACAAGACTCAAGTACTCTTGCAGCGTGATCTTTCCCTCCTCGTAGATCTCGAATGTGAGATGATGACGTTCCTCCATCTCGGCCCACTCCAGCTTGAAGTTCGTTGCCGCCCGTTTGCGGGCCAGATGGTCCCAGCCATCGGTCAGCAGGACACCGCCAATATCCAGAAAAACGCAAGAGATCGCAGTCGTTTTCTTCATCAACTTTCCTTCCTTTGGCCCAGCCGAAGGGATTCTTCGAGATTTCGATTCCTCAATGTCGCTGGATTTACACCTTTGCAGCCGGAGAGTCGGCATCTGCTTCTGCCGGGAGGTGATCCGGCAAGTCAAGGCGCGCCACACCAATACGGCTGTCGGCCATCCCGTAATAGATGTCGAAACGATCGGGTGTGCCAAGATCGTCGCGCCGGTCGATTCCGGTGGGAAACACAACATTGGGGACAATTCCGTCGCGCTCTTGCGTGAGCACCGGAGTCAACACCGGCTCAACCGACCGATAACGTACCACGCGCGGATGTTGCTTTGAGAGCACCATCACCCCGGCCGAGTAGCACAGGTGATTCCCGTTGTTGCCCGTTCCTGCCGCTTCGCTTACACCGTGGTAAACAATCAGCCAGCCGTGCTTGGTTAGCATGGGCGGGGTTCCAGCGCCGATCTTGAGCCGTTCCCAGGGCGAAACTGGAGTCGCCAATCTGTGATGAGAAGTAAACCGGCCCAGGCGATCTGGTTCATGGCCTTTCAAGACAGGTGGGCAATAGGATATCCAGATGCTCTCGCGATCGAGATCAACCTCACGGGACGTTGGATGGCAAGCGGTCTCCTCTGGACGAGTGCCCGGAAAAAGCGGACGGTGGAGCATACCCAGTTCCAGTTTCCCGGTGGAGTTAGGGATTGCGACAGGGAAAAGGCTCGCATCTTTGTCATCCACGTTGCCCAATTCAATGCCGTGCCAATGAGCGTAGGTTGCGAGTCCGAGACGCTTCCAGTGGAAGAGGTCCTCCGATAGGGCCAGGGCGATCCTTGGACC
>CAWCWQ010000016.1:0-14460 GCA_963799145.1 uncultured Acidobacteriaceae bacterium
GGCGCCGGGGCCGCGAAACCAACCTGTAAAGACCGTTCTGCGATTGAGCCACATAGCCGCGATGCACCAAGGTCTTAAGGATGCGGTAGACGCTTGTCTTGGAGATCTGCGTCTCCTGGTAGACATCTTCGAGGGCCACGGGAGCATGGTTGTTCTCGAGCAGCTCAAGCACGTCGAGGGCTTTCGACAAAATCGGAATCAGGTAGAGCCGCTTGATCTTCGCTTTGGGCATTGGATTGTCTTCCGGCGCGCAATTCCAATACCGAAACTGCGCTGAATTCAGTGTAACGCTTTTCAGGCGTAGCTGTTAACGGTCGAACGGCGACTGCCGCGTTCCCGGCCAATCCGTTCCACGTATCCGCTGGCGCGGAGCGCGGCCAGGGGGTCCGCGGGTAATCCGCGCGCATTGCGCCAGGCCGCGGCGAGTGGGCGGACATCGGTCCAGAAAGCACCGCGGAAGAGTTCCTCGGCTGCGACCAGGTCGCAGGCTTCCTGATGGACTGCCAGCAGTTCGCGATCCACTAGGGCGGCCTTGAGCCAGAGCTCCTGGGCGGTGACCACGGTCTGCACGGAGGCCTCGATCTTGCCCTTCAGGTTGTGGCTCTGGTCGATCATGAAGGCGATCTCGAGATCTGGCCTTTCGGCCAGGGCGGAGTGAATCTCATGGAAGATGCGGAATATCTGGTAGGGATCGATCGAGCCGAGGGTCAGATCGTCGTCGGCGTAACGGCGGTCGTTGAAGTGGAAACCGCCAAGCAGGCCGGTGTGCAGCAGCCAGGCTACAATCTGCTCGATATTTTGCGAGAGGTAGTGGTGGCCGGTATCGACCAGAACACGGGACTGTGGACCAGAGTGGCGCGCCAGATGGGAGGACATGCCCCAGTCGGCGATGTCGGTGTGATAGAAGTATGGCTCGAAGGGCTTGTATTCGATCAACTGGCGCTGGCCCGGCGCCAACTGGTCATGAGTGGCGCGCAGGGCTTCCTCGAGCCAGCCGATGCGTTTGCGGATGCTTTGAGTGCCGGGATAGTTGGAGCCATCGGCCAGCCAGATGGAGAGATCGCGGCAACCGAGGCGCTTGGCAATCTCGATCGAATCCAGCATGTGGCTCAAGGCCTGCTCCCTGATCTTCGCGGACGGGTTGCAGAGGGAGCCGAACTTGTACTCCTGGTCCTGAAAGAGGTTGGGATTGATGGAGCCGGCGCGAATGCCGAAGCGGCGTTCGAGATCCTTGACCTCGGCGACGTCGTCGACTCCGTTGGGCAGATCCCAGAGGACATGAAGGGCGAGCGTGGGCGTGACGCCGGTGAGGCGATGGACCTCAGCCGCGTCGGCGAACTTTTCCTCGATGGTGGAGGCTGCGGCGGCCTGCGTGAACTTTCCAAAGCGAGTGCCGGTGTTGGCGAATCCCCAGGAGGGAATTTCGATCTGGAAAGAATCCAGAGCCTTAACTGCCAGGTCGAAGATAGCGGATTCGGAATGCGTCATGGCTTCTTACTCCTTTTCGAGCCGGTCTTGGCCGGCCTCGATGCAACGTTCTTTGCGGGCTCAGGATCGTCGCGCACCAGGATTACATGGAGGAATCGCGGCCCGTGGACGCCCTTGATGCGCGTCATTTCAATGTCGGCCGTGGCGCTGGGTCCGGAGATGGTCGTGGCCAATCCAGGCGGCAGCTGGCAGCGGTCGAAGTACTCGGGCAGCGTTTCAACCACCTGGCTGGCTCGCAGAATGCAGAGATGCCAGTCAGGCAACAATGTGAGCACCCGGCGGCCTTCATCCGGGGAGTGGTGGAGGACGATGGTTCCCGAATCGGCGATGCCGCACGTGGCTGCGGTGACCACTCCTTCGGCCTGTTCGATTTCGGGGGTCGAGAGGCCGTGATCGATCTTCCAATCGAAGCCGCCGGCAAGCCACTCGGCGGGCAGACCCTGGGGAGCGACGAAGATGTGTTTGCCGCTGGCGGCGAGTTGGGCGGCGATAGTGGCGGGCAGGGCCGCGGGCGTGGATTCAACGACCTCGGCGTCGTACTCGCGCAGGCGCTCGATCATCAGCTCGACACGGGCCGAGGCGGAAAGCTCACCCCTGCGGATATAGGCGCGGGGCAGAGCAGCGTAAGCCTCCGCCAGCTGAGAGGGGTCCTTGGCGACGGATTTGGTGGCGGCGGCGATGCGATCCAGAATCTGCTGCCGTGACTGACCGGGGGCTGGGAGAGGCGCGCTCATTTTGCCTCCTTAGTAGACGCCGGGTTAGCTTGCCGGCCGCGGGCTGCCCACCAGCCGTGGAAGGTCTGCCTGGGAAGGCCGCGCAGATCGCGGGTCTGGGTCCATTTGCCTCCCACGCTGGGCAGAGAGTGAATCCATCCATCCTTGCGAGTGAAGAAAGCGAGGCCGATGCGCCCTACGAATTGCGCGGCGTGGAAGAGCCAGGCGGTGGAAAAGAGGAGGTTGGCGATGCGCAGCCCCAGGTACATGGGGTCGAAGAAGCGGCCGAAATCCCGCCGCTCCTGGTTGACGACCTGGGCGCGCAGTTCGAGCAGCACCTCGGGAATGTTGATCTTGACCGGGCAGACCTCATAGCAGGCGCCGCACAGCGAAGAGGCGAACGGGCAGCGACTGCGCGTGGTGCATCTGCATCAACTGCGGCGTGAGAATGGCGCCGATGGGGCCGGGATAGACCGAGCCGTAGGCGTGGCCGCCGGTCTGGCGGTAGACCGGGCAGGCGTTCATGCAGGCGGCGCAGCGGATGCACTTGAGGGTCTGGCGCTGCTTTGGGCTGGCCAGGATCGACGAGCGTCCGTTGTCGAGCAGAACCACATGGAAGCTCTGCGGGCCATCGCCGGGGGTGACGCCGGTCCAGAGCGAGGTGTAGGGATTCATGCGCTCGCCGGTGGCGGAGCGGGCCAGCACCTGGAGCATGACTTCCAGATCCTGGAAGCGCGGCAGCACCTTCTCAATGCCGGCCAGCGTAATCATGGTGCGCGGCAGGGTGAGGCACATGCGGCCGTTGCCCTCGGACTCGACCACTGCCACGCTGCCGGTTTCGGCGACCAGGAAGTTGGCGCCGCTGATGGCCGTGGGGATGGTGAGGAACTTCTGGCGAAGATAGGTGCGGGCGGCGTCGGTCAGCGCCTGGGGATCGTCGGAGAGATCCTTGAGTCCCATGCGTCGCGCAAAGATCTCGCGCACCTGGCTGCGATTGACGTGCAGCGCCGGGACGACGATGTGCGAGGGCTCTTCCTCGCCCAACTGCAGGATGATCTCGGCCAGGTCGGTCTCGAAGACGTTCACGCCCGCGGCCTCGAGGAAGGGATTCAACTGAATCTCGGCCGAGGTCATGGTCTTGATCTTGATGACTTCGGAGGCGTTCTCCTGGCGCAGCAGATCGAGAATGATCCGGCGGGCCTCGGCGGCGTCGGCGGCCCAGTGAACCGTGCCCCCGGCGGCGGTGCAGCGTGCTTCAAATTGCTCGAGGTAGGCGCCCAGGTTTTCAGGGCGTGGGCGCGGATGGCCGATGCCGCCGAACGCAGCTCCTGCCAGTCGGTCTTCTCGGCCACCAGCTTGGCGCGCTTGGCCTGGATCACGTCGATGGCGTGGGCCACGTTCTTGCGCAGTTGCGGATTGCGCAGCACCGGCAGCGCGGCCTGGGGGAACGGAGGCGCGAGGGTGGGGTCGAGCACGGGATGGTAGGCGGCGTGGCTCATAGAACCCCCTCCGCGGGAGACGCTTCGGTGCTGGCCAGAATCTGGGCCATGTGAATGGTCTTCATGCCCGCGTACTGGCGGTGCATGGCCCCACCCAGGTGCATGAGGCAACTGTTGTCGAGCGCGGTGCAGAACTCGGCGCCGGTGGAGACAACATCCTGCAGCTTGACGGCCAGCATGGCGGACGAGACTTCGGCATTCTTGACCGAGAACGTCCCGCCGAAGCCGCAGCAGCGGTCGGTGTTGGGCAGCGGCACCAGCCGTAGGCCGCGCACCTTGGCGAGCAGGCGGTAAGGGCGGTCGCCCAGGTGGAGCGCGCGAACGCCGTGGCAACTGGCGTGGTAGGTGACGCGATGGGGAAACGATGCGCCCACATCCTCCACGCCGAGCCGGTCGATGAGGAACTCGCTCAGCTCGTAAACCCTGGGCAGAGAGCGGCAAAGTCCTTGCGCAGCGACTCGTTGCCCAGTTCCTCGAAGAGTCCGGGATATTGATCGCGCATCATGGCCACGCAGGAGGAGGAGGGAACGACGACGGTCTCGGCGTCCTGGTAGAGGCGAACCAGGCGCTTGGCCTGGGAGAAGGCCTCGCCGCGAAAGCCGGTATTGGCGTGCATCTGGCCGCAGCAGGTTTGCTTGGGACGGAACTCCAGCTCCACCCCCAGCCTTTCGAGCAGGCTCACCACGGCCCTGCCCGTCTCTGGAAAGAGCGTGTCGTTATAGCAGGTAATGAACAGCGATGCGCGCATTTGGCACTCAAAGACGACAGTAATTCAAAGGATGTATGGTATTCGATAGAGACACGATTTGTCTATTGCATTCTAGTTTTTGTTGGGCAGATGCAGATAAGCTCGCCCGCTGCCGCAGTCTTGGACGCCATTGCTCTGGAAGGCAGGGCTTGGAACCGGCAAGGACTCGGTTCAATGCTCTAGAATGAGCCGGTTCCACTTTCAAGCGGGAAGGCGGGAACAGCCCGTTTGCTCGCCGTCGAGCCCGTATTTGCGCTGGTCAACCTTTCGCACAGATCGGCGTCTAATCACAATGCTTGCTCTTGCCGATGGATTCGGCGGGAGCCTTCCCCGGTAGTTGGCAACTTCTTGCATCTCGGTCGGAACCGCAACTTCTCGCGTTCTCGGAGATTCTCTCCGAAGGAAGGTTTCAGGAATACCACTATGCATCCGATGCGCACGCTTCCCCTTTTTGCATTGGCCGGCGCATTGCTCTGCCAGGCAGCTGTGGCCCAGCAATTTGCGCCTTCCGTACGAATTGTAGGCCGGATCGACGAAAGCCGGCTGCTAACCCTGAAGGGCAACACACACCCCGCGGCAAACGCCAGGAACGATCTTGGCCGGGTCCACCCGGATCTGCCCATGACCGACCTGATCCTGGTGTTGAGCCGCAGCCCCGAGCAGCAGGCGGCGTTCGACAAGTTTGTGGCCGGCCAGTACGACCCGACATCGCCCGACTTCCATCAATGGCTCACTCCCGAGCAGGTGGGCGAGAACTTCGGCCCCTCGCAGACCGACATCGCCACCATCTCCAACTGGCTGACGGGGCATGGGTTCTCGGTGGATCAAGTAACCAAGGACCGCATGTCGATCCGCTTCAGCGGCAAAGCATCGCAGGTGGAGAGCGCCTTTCACACCGAGATTCACAACCTTCAGGTCAAGGGCGTGAACCATATCGGCAACATGAGCGACCCGCAGATTCCCGCTGCCCTCGGCACGGTTGTCGTTGGCGTCAAGGCGCTTCACAACTTCTTCCCGCGCCCGCTCCACCACCTCGGCAAACAGGTTACGCGCGACTCCGCAACGGGGAAATGGCAGAGAGTTTCGGGTAGTTCGGCAGCAGGCTCGCAATCAACCACCACACCTTCACGCCCGTTGGCGAGAGAAGCAGCGGGGGCATCGGCTTCAAGCGGAGGCGCCAAGGCAGCCATCGCGGCCCGGCCGGAGTTCGGCATCAGTGTCGGCGGCACGAGTCCGTATCTGGTTGAAGATGTGAGTCCCTGGGACTTTGCCACCATTTACAACGTAACGGGCGCATGGAATGCCGGAATCGACGGGACGGGGCAGACGATCGCCATCGCCGGAACCAGCGATATCGAAGTTGGGCAAACCGGAGAGACGGGGGCCAACGGCAACAACGATATTGCCACCTTTCGTAACTACTTCGATCTGCCCACCAACAACAGTTGGAATACGCCCAAGCGCATCTCCGGCAACAGCCAGCCGCTTACGGTCTGCTCCAGTTCCACCGGCTTGCTATGCGGTCAAGGCGACCTCATCGAGAATACACTCGACGTGGAGTGGTCGGGCGCAGTAGCGAAGAACGCACAGATCGTTCTTGTCTCTTCTTATCCGGCGTCCGCCTCCGACGACAACCTCTACGATTCGGAGAGCTACATCGTCAACAATGTGACCGCGCGCATCATGAACGTCAGCTATGGCGAGTGCGAACTGGAAGAGGGAACAGGGGGGAACGTTCAGTATTACAATCTCTGGCAAACAGCCGCGGCTGAAGGCATTGCCGTATTTGTCGCATCGGGCGACTCCGGTTCGGCGAGCTGCGATCAAGGCGGGGATGTGACCTTCGGAGTGCCCTATCCCGCGGAAGACGGCCTTTCTGTCAGCGGGCTTGCGTCAACTCCCTTTAACACCGCGGTAGGCGGGACCGACTTCAACTGGTGCTCCCTCACTTCGACAACGGAATGTGTTCCCGCGCCCTACTGGAGCTCGTCGAATACGGTTCCTCCCGGCGGAACAAACGCATCTCTGAGCGCCCTGGGTTATCTGCCGGAGGTGCCATGGAACGACACTTGTACGAGTCCGCTGGCATTGGGGTTGCTTGAGAGCTTCTTCAGCGGCGTGTATACGGTGACAGACGCGGAGCAAGGTTGCAATGGCCTAGTCGTGTATTACAACCAGCTCAATAACCCAACATATGGCGCTTATCTCAGCCTTGTCGACACCGTGGGCGGCGGCGGCGGCGCAAGCGGCTGTGTGGTTGCCAATCCCGTCTATAACGCCATCACCGGCGAAACGACCGGTTGCACCGCGGGCGCAACCAGCACCGGAGCTTCGACCAATCCCGACACCGGGGCGGCCCAGGCTTCGATCAATCTTT
This sequence comes from uncultured Acidobacteriaceae bacterium, assembly GCA_963799145.1. GTDB lineage: Bacteria > Acidobacteriota > Terriglobia > Terriglobales > Acidobacteriaceae > Telmatobacter. Next base: position 6,826 of record CAWCWQ010000016.1, read on the forward strand.
ACAGTAATGGCTGGATCAAGCCTACATGGCAGACAGGCGTTGCCGGCATACCGGGCGACGGCGTGCGCGACATCCCGGATGTCAGCTTCTTCGCATCCGACGGTTTTCTATCGGCCAGCGCATATCTGATCTGCGTCACCGACGTGGCCCCGTGCAGCTACTCCAGCAAGAACGAGCCAACTGCGCAGGAGGTGGGTGGTACATCCGTCGCCACACCGGCGATGGCAGGCGTAATGGCGCTCATCAACCAGAAGACAGGCTCATCGCAGGGCAATCCGAATGCGGAACTCTATAAGTTGGCGTCGACCCAGACCTACTCCAGTTGCGGCGCGGAGCGGGGCAGCGGGGCACCGGTCACGAGCAGTTCGTGCTTATTCAACGACATCGACAAGGGCACCAACGCGATGGCATGCGACTACAGCGCATACGTCAATACTCCGTCGCCCAATTGTTCTCCGACCCATTCCGGAGATTATGTTGGAATCCTGCCCGGCTACAGCGCAGGCGCGGGCTACGATTTGGCGACCGGTCTCGGCTCGCTTAACGTCGCCAATGTTGTCAACGCCTGGCCGAAGACAGTCGGCAGCTCGGCCGCCACAGTGACTGTGGCGCCGGCGCTGACCAGCATCAACTCAAGCAACTCACTGGGCGTGACGGTCACAGTGGCCAGTTCGCCTGCGGGGGGAACAGCGCCGACAGGGAATGTCACTTTGACGGCGAGTGGGTCTTCTTATAGCGCCACGGCAGCACTATCGGGCAGCGGAAGCGCTGCCTTTACGATTCCCGGCGGAGCGCTGGCGGTTGGCACCGATACTCTGACGGCGAGCTATGCGGGAGACACCACCTACGCCCCGGCTAGCGGCACCGCGACCGTGGGCGTGACAGGGGTGGTCCTGCCGAAGCCTACCGTGACTGTGAGCCCAACGCCTGCCTCCCTCAATTCAAACCAGCCCGTGACCGTAACGGGGACGGTGAGCGGCTCCGCCGGGGCTGCGACAGGGAACGTAACATTGACGGCCGGGAGTTACACCTCGACCACCGCGCTTACAGCCGGCGGCGCGTACACATTCACCGTTCCGGCAAACTCGCTAACCGGAGGCACAACTGGACAGGTGAACACGCTAATCGTCGCCTACGGCGGCAGCACGGTCTACCAGTCGGCAACCGGTTCAGCGAACGTGACTGTCACGCTGTCTACCTTCGCAATCAGCATTCCGACATCGGCGATCTCTCCTGCCGCCGCAACGACGACCACCGGAATCGCTCCGGGAAGCTCGGCCACAGCAACCGTAACGGTGGCTACCGTAGCTGGGTACACCGGGACAGTAACGCTGACCTGCCAGTTCCTTACCACCACCGCGGCCGGCGGTGACGGCGCAACCTGCACGGGCGGCGGAGCCGGTTCGCCTGTAACGCTTGGTTCCAGCGGCACGGTGGTGTTTACAGTTGGAACCACGGCGAAAGTTGGAGTACTGGCCTACCCGCGGATCCATGGCAATGGCCGTGGTTGGCTCGGCGGCGGAGCGGTTCTGGCGCTGCTCGTTTTCTTCGGCATTCCGGCTCGGCGCCGCGCATGGCGGCAGATGCTCGGCGTCCTGGCGCTCGTGGCGGTTCTGGGCGGGCTGGCTGCCTGCGGCGGGGGCAGCAGCGGCTCAAGCGGAGGCGGCGGGACGAGCGACCCAGGGACCACCGCAGGCACTTACACCTTCACGGTAGTAGCCACCGGAACCGCAACCGGCGGCATTGTCACCAAGCAAGAAACCACCTTCAACATCGTCGTCAACTAGTCAGAATGGAGTGACCGGTCCAATGCGCTGACCGTGGGTTAAGCTGTGAGCCAAGCAGGATCACAGTTCAGAGCCACAAGCGGAGAGGAACCGGTCATGAAGGAAAAGGTACGATTTTTGGGCTTGGATGTCCATGCCGAGACGATTGCCGTCGCCGTTGCCGAGCCAGATGGCGAGGTGCGCAGCCTGGGAACGATTGCCAACCGCGCCGAGTCGATACGCAAGTTGGTCAAGAAGCTCGGGTCTGTGGAGCAGTTGAAGGCCTGCTACGAGGCCGGTCCGACGGGCTACGTTCTCTACTGGCAGTTGGCGGAGTTGGGCGTTGCGTGCGAGGTGATCGCGCCGACGCTGGTTCCGATGAAGGCCGGCGACCGGGTGAAGACGGATCGGCGGGATGCCGAGCGGCTGGCGCGCAGTTACCGGTCCGGCGATCTGACGGCGGTGTGGGTTCCGGACGAAGGCTCCGAGGCGCTGCGCGATCTGGTGCGGGCGCGCGAGGCGGCCAAGCAGGACCAGTTGCGGGCGCGTCACCGGTTGAGCAAGTTTCTGCTGCGCACGGGCCAGCGTCCGGCAGTGGGGGTGAAGGCGTGGACGCAACTCTACATGGCCTGGGTGCGGCAGTTGCGCTTTACGCAGGTGGCTCAGGAGGCGACGCGGCTGGATTATCTGCACGAGGTCGAGCACATGGGCGAGCGGGTCAAGCGGCTGGAGCAGGCCATCACGGAGGCGGTCAAGCTGGCTTCGCCCGAGATGCAGGAAGTGGTCAAGGACTTGCAGGCATTGCGCGGCATCGCGCAGATCTCGGCGGTGACCATCGCGGCGGAGTTAGGCAATATCACACGCTTCGAGAGCGCGCGGCAACTGATGGGTTACAGCGGCGCGGTTCCCAGCGAGGACTCCAGCGGCAAGCGGATGAAGCGCGGCTCGATCACCAAGACCGGCAACGCGCATCTCAGACGAATCGCCGTCGAAGCGGCCTGGAGCTATCGACTGCGGCCAGGCGTCGGGCCGGCGTTGCGCAAGCGACAAGAGGGAGTGCCGGAAGAGATCAAGGAGATCGCCTGGAAGGCGCAAATCCGGCTGCATAAGCGCTACTGCAAGCTGGCGGCGGCAGGCAAGGACCAGCGAAAGATCATCACCGCGGTGGGGCGCGAACTGCTGGGCTTCATCTGGGCCATCGGGGTCAAGGCGGAGGGGGCAGCCAGACAGCAGATGGCGGCCTGACAAAGAGCAAGAACAAGAACAAAGGCAAAAGCAAAAACTTTCCAAAGAATGAAAAAGCAAAAAACTAACCAATGAACAGCATCACCCAATTCGAAGGCAGAGCCAGCCGCAGCCGGAGCAAGCACGAAGGAGAATCCTCGAATGCTCTATGCGACAGGCACAGCCGGACTCGCGCCACTAGTCAGAGGCAGCTCCCGACGGATCAAGATTATGCGGTTTCGACCCGCGAATATCAGACTGATCAATCGTCGCTCAAACCTGCCCCGGCTGCTGCTGGCCCTGCCCTCGAAAACAGGCAAAAACAAAAACAACGGCAAAAACAACCCCACAGATGCGCAGGAGTTGACAGGGTCACTCCATATCAGAGCATTCTGCATGTTGGTATGGAGTAGGTATCCTGCTTGGCCCAAGGTTGGCGGTCGCGGCAAGGTTGGCAGTCGCGGCGAGAACAGGTAGCGCTGGCCGACTCTCCGCATTCCCGCTATCGATGCTGCACGGCAAGGGTGGTAAGGTCCAGGCCGCTGCGCGCGCGCGCATTGCCGGGTTCGCAAGCTAGCACCGCGCGAAACTGCCTGAGAGCGGAGGGGTAGTTGCCTTGTTCCCGGCTTCTCTCTGCCTGCTCAAGCATCTTGGGAAGCAGATTTGAATCGAGATCGCAGTGACCCGCCGGGACCGCGGGCGGATTGGCTTGAGTCTTCACAGCTTCGGCGGCGGTTGGGTTGGCTTGCGCCGGTTCAGCGTGCTTCCGGCTGTTGGACGCCGGTTCACTCGGCTTCGGATGTTGCGGCTGGGACACAGCGTTCGTGGCGGCCGCGGGACGAGCCGGAAGGCCTGCGCTGGGTTGGAGAGCGGGAGTCGAAGAAGCCGGTTGCTTCTCCAGCGCCTCTGGTTTCCCCGCCCCTTTGTGGGAGACGGCGAAGATCAACGCGACGGCAAGCAGGATGGCTGCCGCAACGGCGGAGCCCAGAATCAACCGCTGGTTTCCTCGCCGGCGCGAGACAAGCCCTCCCGAACCGGAGCCAGCGATCCCGGCGGCATCCGGCTCCATCGTAACCGGAGATGCGGATGAACCCCGATCCGGTCCGGTGGGCTGAGGTTCCGCTGAAGGAACGGCCGGCTGCTGAGGAGGGGCCGGCGCCTCGTTCTCCAATCCGTTCAGTTGAATGAACCGGGAGAGCGCTTCTTCGTCGGAGGAGCGGGCCGGCGTCGCTTGAGCGTCACGCCAGAGCAGCTCGCAAGGGCCAGCTTCCGTGGCTGCCTGCATGGGAAGGCCGGGCAGATCCCGCAAGAGCTCGGCGGCTTGCGGGGTGAGCAGAATCTGCCCCGGCGCTGCGTTCTCCAGAGGGGTCGGGACGGCGCTGTCCGCCTCAAAAACAGGCAGATCGGAAGCGGAGTGAACCAGGATCGCGGCAGAGGTTCCAGCGAATCTCTCGGCTTGAGCCAAGCCTTGGAGAGCCCACTGGAGGCGGCGCGCAGTCAGGACCGCGGGTTGAATCCCTGGAAACGCGGCCAAGAGGAAGTTGCCGCTGGGCACAGGCGCGGCCCCGTCTCCAGCGGCAACAAGGTCAGTGGCGAGAGAGACGGCTGGATCGCCGCTTGTCCAGGACAAATCGACGGGCCGGGCAACGTCCTGTGTTCTCCACAGCCGAATCGCGAGGGCGGCTCCGCTTGCGGGCGGACTCTCTTTGGCTAGTGGAGCGGTCTGAGCCGCCGGCTGATCGGGTTGTTGGGATTGCTGGGTGGCGTCCATCTTCTCGGTGACGCAAGTCTACACGGTCTGGCTTGCCGGTGCGCAAAAACGATTGCACCTCTGCGGAGGAGGATGGTAGTTTAACAGACGTGGCGAACTCGGGTGAAGCGGGTTCGTGGTATGCCCGGCGCGATCCCCCATTGCACGGGCCGTTCTCTGGTTGAATTCCGCCTGGAGGCATTCCGCGTGAAGTAAATGGAACAGCGGGCTGGGTCAACCTGCCGGCTTGGATTGAATGTCGGGGATTACATGGCATCGTGTGTCGTTATGAAAGAAGCAAGATCGCATCGCAGTGTTCTTTGCAAGGCCATCGCATTGGCGGTGATTGGGCTGGGCTGGCATGTGCCCGCCGCTCTGGCAAAACCGGCTTCGCTTGTGGCCATCGAGCTTTACGATGGGCCGTCGGGCGCGGCCTATCTGCAACTGTCCGATGTGCTCATCAACGGCAAGATCGAGTTGCGCGATTGCACCCAGGTCCAGGCGGCGGCGGTAGACAAATCGACCTACGGCAAGATGGATAAGCTGGTGCTCGCGCCGGGCGGGGTTCTGGAGCGCGGAACGGACGGTTTGTTGCACTATGGCGCCGATCCAGCGAAGACAGTATGCGTGGTGCCCGAGAATGTGAAGTTCGAGCACAATGCGACGTATTCCCTGGCCGAGCTGGTGGATCATGCTGTCTTGACCGGCACGCCGGTCGCGCCCTCGACGATTGCACCGGGCGCATTGCCGCCCTTGAACAAAGGCGTCAAGCTGGTCTTTCTTGCGGCTCCCGACGTGGAGCTTGCCGAGTTCCTGCGCGCGCAGAGGGCCGGAGACGTCGCCGGCTGGTCGGACTTTCTTTCAAAGTATCCGGCATCGCCCCATACCGCCGATGCGAGGCTTGCCCAGGCGTCGCTGTTTGCGGCAGCCGGAGAAGCATCCCTGGAGACTTACCGCAAGTCCGTCGCCGCGGGATCGCCCTCTTATATCGACTTGAAGAATTCCAAACTCCAGGCCGACAGCGCCAGCGCCGCCGACCCCGGCCTGGAGCGGACAGCGAAGCTCCTGAGTGAGATTCGCAATGAACTCACAACCCTCGCCGGAACCTGCGACAAAGAACTGAATGCCTATCGGACTGCGCTGAAGGACCACCAGGCGGGATATGCCCACCTGCAGAATGCCAGGAAGCTGAGCGAGGCAGTGAGAGATGTTGACGCAAGCTTCCCGGCCGGCCAGGCTCTCGCCGCCGCTGTCGCGCAGGCTGCGGATGCCTTCGACGGCGCTCTGCGCGCGGCCGAATCGTCTGTGGTGGCCAAGAAGATGGACCAGGCGCTGGAATCGATCGCTCCGCTGCGCGCATTCCAGGGCGAGGAACCGCGCATTGCGGCGGTCGTCGATTCTGCATACGGCTACTATCTGCAGTTGGGCAAGCAGTTCGGCGATGCGGCAGATTGGCCGAGCGCCATCAAGCAGTACGAGAAGGCCGTGGGCGCGAAAGACACTGCGGAGGCCCACGACGCGCTGAACGATGCGCGCAAGCAACAGGCAATCGTCGAGGACAAGGCCGCGGCCGCCAAGGCGCTGGCCAGCGGCCACGATTACGAACAGCAGAAAGACGCCGTCAATGCCTTTGAAGTCCTTTACAACCTGCCTCCGTCCCAGCAGGCGCTGGTTTCGGCCGACATTGACAGATTGAAGGGCGCCTACGTGCAGAGCGCGGTGCAGGCAGCCAAGGATCTGCAAAAGGCGCACGATCCCATCCGCGGGCTGGGGGATGAAGTAGGAATCGAGAAAGCTTATTCCTACCTGCAGCGCGCCTATGATTTGGCCAAAGACGACTCGTACCATGACACGATGGCGATTCTTGGCGACGATTTGAGCGCGTACTTTGTGGACCAGGCCAAACGCTATCTTGACAAGCCGGCCGGATCGGGCACCGAACTGGGCTGGACCTATCTGGAGGAGGCTCTGTTCTACAAGCCTTCGAACCAGATGGCGCACGACGCGAAGGTGGCGGCCGCGCCGGCTCATGCCATGCATTCAAAGCTGTCGATTCGCGTTCAGTTCCGCGACCAGACCTCTCAGCGCAACAGTACCGGGTTCATTCCTCAGCTGGAAGATGCCATCATCACCGGGCTCGAAGCGCCCACCATCAAGGCGGTTCGATTTGGGGAAGCAACAGGCGGCGTGGAACCGGACTTTCAACTCGCTGGCGATGTGCTGGAGCATCAGATATCCGAGACCACCAGTATCGAGGCCAAGGAGTCGAAGTACCGCGCCGGCACTCACGACGATCCCAATGACGAATGGAACAAGGCCAATCGGGCCTATGAGGCGGCGATGCGCCAGCTTGCGTCCGATCAATCCGCGCTTCAGGGAGCTGAAGCCAAGGGCAAGAAGCGCGACGTCGAAGATGCAAAGGCTAAGGTGGATGCGGATCAGAAGGCGGTCTCCGACGCCCAGGCGCTGGCCGACTCCCTGCCCAAGACCGTCACCAGCGATGTAATCCGCCCCTACCAATACGTTCGCAAGACCATCGACGTAAAGAATACGATCAAGCTGCAGTTTCGCATCGGCGAGACACTTACCGGGCAGATGGGCGACGCGGTAGTCGAGGAGAAGGTAGATCCCAGGCAGTTTGTATCGCTCGATGAAGTGAAGGCGGACGATACCGAAGGCGTGAAGTTGGGCGGGACCACTCCCAACACCAGTGAGATGCAGACGGCGCTGGACAATTCAGCGCGCGATGAACTGGTTCAGAAGGTGCGGCTGAAGGTGCAGGAACTGCCGCGGGCGGTCTATGACGCGGGCAAGACCAGAGAGCAGGAAGAAAACGTGGATGGCGCGGGCGAGTACTACCTGCGGTATCTGAGCTGCACCGCGGAGGATGGATCG
>CAWCWQ010000017.1:0-13681 GCA_963799145.1 uncultured Acidobacteriaceae bacterium
TTCCCTTCCGCGCGGCGCATTGATATTGGTGGGAATTCTGATTGCGGGCGCGGGAGCTGCGATTTGGCCCTTTTCAAGCGTCCATGCGATTGGCGCAGTGTCTCCGGAATGGCAGATTCTCCTGCGTCTTCAGCAGACTTCATCGATCCTCAGGATCGCTTTCTTTCTTGCGCTTGCCGCGTGCAGCCAACTGCTTTCGATCGGTTGGCGGGATCGCGAGCTACAGGTGGCGACTGGTCTCGGTCTCTATTCCCTTGCCAGCCTTGCTGTGGAGATCTTGCACACCCACGGAGCGATGCTGCATCATTACCGTCTGTTGAATGAGGTGCTGGGGGTCAGCTATCTTTGTTCACTGCTCTATTGGGTTGTCAGCTTTGCGCAGCAGGAGGCGCAGCGGCGGGAGTTTAGCCCACAGATGCGAAGCGCGCTTCTGGCTGTGGCCGGAACTGCCCGCAACACGCGGATTGAGTTGACGGAATCCGCGGCGGGCAAGAGCCGGAAGCACTGAGCGCCATCGAGGCCGCCCATCTGAATCTGCCGGGGCACGCCGGCAATTGCGTTCGATGGGCCACTGCCACGCTCGCTTTCATCGTCGCGCACTCCCGTACGATTCGGCCAGCAATGCCGGCCGCAAGGTGAGGAGGCGGATTCATATTACTAAAGGGTTCTAGACTTTTGGTTCCTTCTTATTCACTATGAGACGAAAGTGGCAGAGTTTTTCACTCCACAGATGAAGTGTTCTGTGCTATTAGTAATAGTGAGGGAAGGACTAGCCGGGTTGCTCTGGCCGTCTCCTGGTTACCACAACCCGAGCGCAAGGGTTACCGATGATTCTCACACTCCTCCAAATCGCGGCAGTTCTTGGGATTGCGCTCCACCTTGTCCGGTGGCGCATCGGAGTTCGACAGCGCAATGCACAAACCTGGGACTCGCTTCTGGCCCGGTTGCGTCCAGACTGGAGCGCACGCGACCTGAGTGAGCATTTCCTTTGGAAAGAAGGACTTAGCGCGACTCCTGAAGACGCTTGGCAGCGCATGGACGGCCCCAAGGGGCTTTGGGCCATGTACCAGAATGCCCGCGTGATGCTGGAGATGGCGGATTACGCCGCCAGGAACAGCGCCGACGTGGACCGTCTGCTGGTGGAGACCCTGCGCAGCGACGCCATGCACATCCGCTTCTGCGTCTTGATGGCCTTGGCTCAATATGCCTTCTCGCAGGCCAGCGAGGGCGTCCGCGTGAATGCCTTCCGAGCCGCTCAAATGTATACCGGCATGGCCGCGCGGATGACCCAACTGCTACAGGATCACGCCGCGATGATCGTCCCCGATTTCGTTGCAGCAATGTGAAGCGGCTCCCCTGCATGCAATCACCCCGGCCATGGCCGGGGTTTTTGCTGGCGTTGCGGCGCAAAGCGGCTTCATGCAGAGTTTGAAACGAGAAATGCGTTGATCCGCGCGTATTCTTCTTCGCCGAGCCTGAAACTCAGCGCCGGCGCCAACCCCTCAACTTGCCGCCCGCTTCGTCCGCCCACAATGGCGGCGGTGATGGCCGGATGATGAAGCGTCCAGGCCACGGCTACGACGCCGGGGCTTACCCCATGGCCGCCGCCTATCTGGCGCAGCAGCTCCACCAGGCGCATGTTCCGGCTGAACCGCGGCTCCTTGAACTCCACAGCACGCCTCCGCCAATCGTCTGCCGGGAGAGCCGCCACGCGCTCCGCCGTCATAGCGCCGGTCAATAGGCCAGAGACCATCGGCGAGTAGTTGATTACGCCAATGCAGTTGTCCTCGGCAAAGGGCAGAATCTCCTCCTCGACGGCTCGCCGCAGCATCGAGTAGGGCGGCTGTAGGCTGGCAAATGGGGGCAATTTGCCGCACCCGCCGCATCTGATCGATGGAGAAGTTTGAAACACCGATCGAGCGAACCTTGCCCTGTTCGCGGAACCGGGCCAACGTCTCCCAGCCCTCTTCGAGCTCCTCCTCAGGGTCGGGCCAGTGGATCTGGTAGAGATCGATGGTCTCGACACCAAGCCGCCGGAGCGAACCTTCGAGCTCCTCGGCCAATGAACCTGCCTTGAGCGAGCGGTAGATGGAGCGGTCCTCGCGCCAGCGCATCGAGCATTTGGTGAAGATCAGCGGCTTGGGGCCGGAATGACTCTTTAGAGCTCGGCCAACCACCTCTTCCGAGTGGCCCAGCCCGTAGATGGCCGCGGTGTCGATCCAGTTGACGCCCAGGTCGAGCGCGCGATGAATCGCGCCAATGGACTCGGCGTCGTCCTGGGGGCCCCAGGCGAACTCCCAGTTGCCGCCGCCGATGGCCCACGCGCCAAAACCGATGCGGGTGAGCCGAAGGCCGGAGTTGCCGAGGGTGCGAAGATCGTGTGCAGGAGTTGCAGTCATGACATGAGGTTGGATGCGCCGGACTCCCGACGCGACGCTTGAAACAATGCTTCGACAGTCAGAATTCGTGTCTCAGTGAGGGTTCAGAAGCATTGGGCATCAACTTTGCGAATTGATGCTATACTTGCGGCAGCGCATCATATTGACAACTTGATGCGGAGGCGGCGATGAGAACCACCCTAGATATCAGAGACGATGTTCTTGAGCGCGTGAAAGAGTATGCGGCGGCACGATCCATCTCGAAGGGAGCCGCTGTTTCCGAAGTACTGGACCGCGGCTTCAATGCCGAGGTGCCGACGAAGTGGGAGAATGGCATTCTCATCTTCGCGCCCGGACCGGAGTCGGAAATGATCACCCTTGAGAGGGCGTTGGCGCTGAAGGACGCGATGGAGAGTGAGTTGCCGTGAGCATCGCCTTGCTGGATGTGAATGCGCTCCTCGCTCTGCTGTGGGAAAACCACATGTTTCATGCGCGCATAGCACGATGGTTCGGCAGCGAGGAGAATCGTGGATGGGCTACGTGCCCGATCACGGAGCAAGGGTTCGTTCGGATCGTCAGCAATGTTGCATACATGGACCCCGCCCCTAGCGTTCACTCGGCGTTGGATTTGTTGCAGAGAACAACCGAAGCGAGCATGAATCATGAGTTCTGGGCCGACGATCTTCCGCTTTCCGCACTCAGTCCGTCAATTCAGCGGCGGTTGCATGGCCACCAGCAGATCACGGATGCCTACCTGCTGGCATTGGCAATTCATCACCGGGGAACCTTGGTGACCTTCGACCGCCGTTTGGAGGCGCTGGCTCCGGAGGGCAGCCTGGAGCGGGAGGCGATCGTGATTCTGCGTCCTTGACGGATCGGATTTGCGCAACTCTTCCTCGAAGTAGTGGCTTGGCTTTCGACTCTGCAAGACAGGTCTCATCTCTACAGTGAAGCAGAACCCCCTCCAGAGCGAACGCGGAGTTTCCAAGGCCATGCGCGCCCTGCCATCCCATCCTCTGGAAAAACCGGCGCAGCACTCTAGCCAGTGGGCCGATTTACACGCCGTTCACCGTGAATTCACGGAAACTTGAAGGCGGCTCTGTAGGCTGGCAGCCATGAACAACTTACATGCCCTTCTTAGAACCCTCTTCTGCGTTGGCCTCTTGATCGCAATCTGTGGCATTCCCGCAAGAGCGCAATATGAGGATGGCAGCCTGGTTGGCTCCATCCACGACGCCACCGGCGCGGCGGTTGCAAACGCTGCCGTGACCGTCACCAATGTCAGCACGGGCATTGTGATCCAAATCACTGCCAACGGAGCCGGCGACTACGAGGTTCCGTCGCTGCGCGTGGGCATCTACAACATTGAGGCCGCCGCGCCCGGATTTGCGCCCGCCCAGGCCAACAACATCACTGTCTCTGTGGGCGGGCGCCAGCATATCGACCTGACCCTGAAGGTGGGCCAGGCGCAGCGCAGCCACCGTCGAAGTGAGCGACGTGGCGCTGCAACTGGAGACCGAATCGAGCCAGCGCGGCCAGACCATCACCGAATATCAGAGCGAGGCCTTGCCGCTGGTGAGCCGAAACTACTCCGACCTGGTGGATTACGTGACCGGCACGCGCCCGGCGCCGGCCGACGCCACCACCACCGCCGTCACCAGCCTGACGCGCGCCGGATCGTTCAACGTCAACGGCCAGCGCAGCATGTTCAACGACTACATGATGGACGGCATGGACAACAATGCCTACGGCGAGAGCAACCAGGGCTTCGACAACCAGATCATCGCAGCCCCCGCCCGACTCCGTCGCCCAGTTTGAAGTGGTGACCAACAATGAGAGCGCCGAGTACGGCCGCTCCTCCGGCGCCACCATCAACGTCGCCACCAAGAGCGGCGGCAATCAATTCCACACCACGCTCTACGAGTTCCTTCGCAACACCGATCTGAACGCGTTCGGCTACATCAAGCCGGTCACCATGAATGCCATCACCGGTGCTCAGTACCCATTTTTCAAGCCGGTCTTCAATCGCAATCAGTTCGGCGCCAACTTCGGCGGCCCGATCATTGAAGAACAGGTTCTTCTACTTCGTCGACTACGAAGGATTCCGGCAGACGCTCACGCCTACGGTCGTCGATACCGTTCCCACTACGAACGAACTCAACGGCAACCTGGCCGTCGCCGTGCAGGATCCGTGGCATCCGGGCACCTACATCCCGGCGGGCACGCCATTCGCCAATTGGCCCGCTCAGGCCCAGGCCGACGCCGATCCGACCGCCTTGGCGATTGCCGGACTATACTTGGGCGCGCTGCCCGGCAAGTGCACGGTGACCGCCGGCCTGGCCGGATCGGGCGTGGCCACCAACGACTGCCCCTTGAATGCGCCCTTCACCGACCACGCGGACAAGGGCGATCTTCGCCTGGATTTTCAGCAGAGCAAGAACAGCTCCTGGTTCCTGAAGGTCAGCGATCGCAAGGAGGTCGGCAAGAACTATAACCTTCTGCCCGAACCGATCGACATGCAGACCAACGGCCATATCCTGATCCACGACGAGCAGGTTGCGCTCGGCTACACCCAGTTGATGGGCTCGAACAAGGTTCTCGACGCGCGCCTGGCGCTCTCCGGCACCAGGGCCGGCAAGTGGACATTCGCGATCGGCAGCACCGCATTCCCTCAATCCGCTATTCCCAGCCTGCCCAGCATTCCCGGCGTCTCCGGCGGCCTGCCCTCGATGGCCATCTCGGGCGGCTTTACCTCCTTCGGACGCCAGAGCACCAATCCGCAGTGGCAGAACCCGTCCCTGCTCGATCCCAAGGTGAACTTCTCCTGGGTCAAGGGCAAGCACTCTTTCAAGTTCGGCTATGAGTACGAGCATGTGTGGCAGGAGATCGAGGACTCGAACCCGCTCTACGGCTCCTTCACCTTCGGCAAGGGATACAGCGTCTGCCCGGCGACGGTTGGAGGAGTTTCCAACGCTTCCAACTGCCCCAGCGGCACAAGCAACGTCGCAGACACCTACTTTGCCGACTTTCTCTTCGGAGCAAGCAGCGCCTACTCGCTGGCCACCTATTACATTACCCACGTCAACCAGACCATGGACAGCGTGTATGCCCAGGACGACTGGAAGGTGGACTCCAAGCTGACCCTGAATCTGGGAGTGCGCTGGGAGTACGGTTCGCCATGGTCGGAGCGAGACAACTATATCTCCAACTTCAACCCCGCAACGGGAACCATGTTTACTCTGCAACCCGGGTACACAACGGGCAACTCTCCGCTGTGCGGCGGAGTTGCCTGCATTGCTCCCTACAGCGGCAGCGGCGTCTACGGCAAGACTCTGGTCAATCCCGCTCTGGGCGATTACGCTCCCCGTGTTGGCTTTGCCTATGCGATCACGCCAAGCATCGCGCTTCGCGGCGGCTACGGCACGGCGTTCGTCCATTACTGGCGCGCGGGTTCGGGCAACAACATCGCCATCAACGCGCCCTTTGCGCTTTTTACGTCGGTCACCAACCCTAGCGCGGCTAGCGCCGGCCTTGGCGCTACCAACGGTTACGTTAGGCTCTCGCAGGGCTTCCCGGCCGGCTTGGCCAACACATTCAGCCCAGGGACCGACGACATCGACTCCATCCCCCCGCACACCAAGGACGGCTATGCGGAAAGCTACTTCCTGAGCTTGCAGAAGTCACTCGCCAAGAACATCCTGGTCGACGTGGCCTACGTGGGCAATCACGGGGTTCATCTGCAGGGATTCATCAATGCCAACCAGAAGATTCCTCAGGCCGGCTTCATCAACGGCAATCCGGCGCTGGGCTGGTCTCGCCCGTACCCCAACTGGGGCGGGTACCTGCTGAACAATCCGACGCTCTATCCCACCTTTAACAACGGCGACATTACCCAGGCTCTGAGCGAGTTTTACTCCCACTACAACGCGCTGCAAGCTCGCTACGAACAGCGCTTTGTGGGCGGATTAACCTTGCTGAACTCCTTCACCTGGTCGCATGCGCTGGACAATGCCTCGTCCACCCTAGAGGCCAACACACCCTGCCCGCAGGACGGCAATAACCTAAGGGCGGACTACGGGCAGTCGGACTACAACCTGCCCGTCGCCAATGTTACCAGCCTGGTTTACGACCTGCCGGTCGGCCACGGACGCCAGTTCCTCGCCAGCGCCAACCCGGTCGAGGACGCTATTCTGGGCGGATGGCAAATCAGCGCCATCAACACCGCTCAGGGCGGCACGCCCTTCAACCTGCAGTATTCGCCGGCCGCGGCCAATGCCGTTTCGCCCATGCTTAGCCAGAACTGGCGCGGAATGAGCGAATACCGCCCCAACCTGGTTCCCGGGGTGCCTTATATCGTCAAGACAAGGGCTCTCTCGGGGGTCACTTCGGGTTATCAGAATGGGTACATCCAATATGTCAATCCGGCGGCGCTAACCCTGCCTTCAACATACGTCGGCAACGTGGCCGCCAACGGGCCGTCGAGCCCCTTCGGCAACCTGCCCAAGAACTATGGCCGCACGCCCAAGTTCTACGAGACGGATCTGGACTTCAACAAGCGGTTCAACACCCCGGTGGAGAGGATCAAGATAGAATTCCGCTCGGAGTTCTACAACATCTTCAACCACACCAACCTCTACATGCCGGGCGGCTCGGGCGGCGGCAGCGTATCCGGCACCGACAACAACAGCTCCGCGCCCACCAGCATCGCCGGCGGCACCATTACCGGCACCTTTGAGCCGCGCATCATTCAGTTCGGCCTGAAGGTCCTCTACTGAGGCTGAGGTTCCTCTTCGCAGCAGCCCGCGCGGTCTTCGCGCGGGTTGTTTTTTTCCGCGATTCCTTGCTCTTCCGCGCCTCCCCTGACACGATTCGCCTCCCCAGCATTCGCCGTCGGGTATAGTCTATGACCGTGCCGGTGAGCTGGAGCCAACCGTGAGGTTAGAGCATTTCTCTTGTAGGCATAGAGTCTTGGGTGCCCCATCCTCGCCGCGTTCTTGTTTTTGCGGCTCGGGTGGGACGCAATCCCCCATTACCGCAAGAGGAGAAATGCTCTGATATGGAGTGACCCTGTCAACTCCTGCGCATCTGTGGGGTTGTTTTTGCCGTTGTTTTTGTTTTTGCCTGTTTTCGAGGGCAGGGCCAGCAGCAGCCGGGGCAGGTTTTAGCGACGATTGATCAGTCTGATATTCGCGGGTCGAAACCGCATAATCTTGATCCGTCGGGAGCTGCCTCTGACTAGTGGCGCGAGTCCGGCTGTGCCTGTCGCATAGAGCATTCGAGGATTCTCCTTCGTGCTTGCTCCGGCTGCGGCTGGCTCTGCCTTCGAATTGGGCGATGCTGTTCATTGGTTAGTTTTTTGCTTTTTCATTCTTTGGAAAGTTCTTGCTTTTGCCTTTGTTCTTGTTCTTGCACTTTGTCAGGCCGCCATCTGCTGTCTGGCTGCCCCCTCCGCCTTGACCCCGATGGCCCAGATGAAGCCCAGCAGCTCGCGCCCCACCGCGGTGATGATCTTCCGCTGATCTTTGCTTGCCGCCGCCAACTTGCAGTAGCGCTTATGCAGCCGGATCTGCGCCTTCCAGGCGATCTCCTTGATCTCTTCCGGCACTCCCTCTTGTCGCTTGCGCAACGCCGGCCCGACGCCTGGCCGCAGTCGATAGCTCCAGGCCGCTTCGACGGCGATTCGTCTGAGATGCGCGTTGCCGGTCTTGGTGATCGAGCCGCGCTTCAACCGCTTGCCGCTGGAGTCCTCGCTGGGAACCGCGCCGCTGTAACCCATCAGTTGCCGCGCGCTCTCAAAACGTGTGATATTTCCTAACTCGGCCGCAATCGTCACCGCCGAGATTTGCGCCACGCCGCGCAATGCCTGTAAGTCCTTGACCACCTCCTGTATCTCGGGCGAAGCCAGCTTGACCGCCTCCGCAATGGCCTGCTCCAGCCGCTTGACCCGTTCGGCCATGTGCTCGACTTCGTGCAGATAATCCAGCCGCGTCGATTCCTGAGCCACCTGCGTAAAGCGCAACTGCCGCACCCAAGCCATGTAGAGTTGCGTCCATGCCTTTACTCCCAAAGCCGGACGCTGTCCCGAGCGCAACAGAAACTTGCTCAACCGGTGACGCGCCCGCAACTGGTCCTGCTTGGCTGCCTCGCGCGCCCGCACCAGGTCCCGCAGCGCCTCGGAGCCTTCGTCCGGAACCCACACCGCCGTCAGATCGCCGGACCGGTAACTGCGCGCCAGACGCTCGGCATCCCGCCGATCCGTCTTCACCCGGTCGCGGCCTTCATCGGCACGAGCGTTGGCGCGATCACTTCGCACGCAACGCCCAACTCGGCCAACTGCCAATAGAGAACGTAGCCCGTAGGACCGGCCTCGTAACAGGCCTTCAACTGATCCACAGACCCGAGCTTCTTGACCAACTTGCGTATCGACTCGGCGCGGTTGGCAATCGTTCCCAGGCTGCGCACCTCGCCGGTTGGTTCCGCAACCGCGACGGCAATCGTCTCGGCATGGACATCCAAGCCCAAAAATCGTACCTTTTCCTTCATGACCGGTTCCTCTCCGCTTGTGGCTCTGAACTGTGATCCTGCTTGGCTCACAGCTTAACCCACGGTCAGCGCAGTGGACCGGTCACTCCATTCTGACTAGAACTCCGCGCCCCGACCCGCTCGATAGAGACCGGCTGCAGGGGGCAAGAATGAAATACCGGGTGTTGACCGTCAACAGGGAGTTTGGAAGCGGCGGCGGGCGAATTGCGCAGACCATCGCCGGTGGCTCGGATGGAAGCTGCTGGACCGCGACATCATCGACGCCATCGCTTACGAGGCGCACGTGGATGCGAGGCTGGTCCGCCCCTACGATGAGCATGTGGGCTCGTGGCCGAGCCGATTCAATCACCAGGCCATGCGCTCGGCGGCGCTGGCCGCGGGCATCGAACCCCGCGAGGACGCGGTCTTCGACGCCGACCAGACGGTCAGGCTCACGCAGAGGATCGTCGAACAGGCCTGGTCCGACGGCAGTTGCGTCGTCGTTGGCCGGGGCGCGCAATGCGTCCTACAGCACAAGCCCGATGTGTTTCACGTCTTTGTCTACGCGCCGCTCAGGGAGCGCATTGCCCGCCTGCGGAACCGGCTGGAGCCAGGCGCGAACATCGAGCAGCGCATCCGCACGGTGGATGCGGAGCGCGCCAAGTTCCTGCAAGAGTACTTTGGCAAGAGCTGGTGCAATCCCCACCTCTACGACCTGATGATTTCATCCCGCGACGACGAGGACTCCACTGCCCGCGCGATCCTCTTTGCCATGACCGGACAGGTGTAAAGGCAGGATTCCGGGTTCGCGGTATCCCACCCTTGCGGCAAGGACAAAGACGCCGCAAGGATGGGGCACAGAGCATCGCTGGGGCACCCGCCTGATCTCTGATCCCTGACCCCTGATCTCTTTGCTATTGCAGGTTCTGAACGGTGGCTCCGTCTACAGGCTTCACAACGAACTGGTCGTCGCCCAATGGCGGATTCGGATTCTCCGTCACTTCCTCGACGGTCAGCACAATCTGAATCTCCTCCTGCGGCCTTTTGATCCTTATCGCGGACGGATAGGCGGCTCCGCCGAAATCGCGGTAACCGGAATAGAAGACCTGAGTCTCCAGATTGCCCTCGTTATCGTAAAGATCTTGTTGATTAGGCTGGAGATCGTTGCGATTGAAGGTGATCACGCGGACTGGCGTCAACTGCCGGCTGCCCGGCTTAGGCTTGCTGATGCTCAATATATACTCGGGGACGGTGTAGAGGTGCTTCCGGGCCGCATCCTCCACCGTCTCCGAGTCGCCCACCACCGAGTACAAATCGTCCGGCTCTAGCCCGCGCACTGCCATGGCGTCGAAGAAGAACCCTGGGCGGATATTCTCCAATGCGTTCAACGATTTCTTCTTCAATGCGTTGGAGCCTCGAATGGTCCGCTTCTGGAGGGGGATGGAGAGCGTGAACTCCTTGCCATCGCTGGCCATGTCGAAGACCCGCACACCGAGATCCTGCCCCAACACGCGCAGCATGGCGGGCTTGCGCATCAGGATCCACCCGCGGAGCGTGGGATAATCCTTGGCCACGCCCTCTTTGGTTTTGATGACGCTGGCCTGAATCTCAACCGTGGCTGTGAGTGCATTCAGCCCGTCCCAGCGCCGGTTGAGCAGGGCAACCAACTCCTCAGGCGTGGCCGTTTGAGTGATCGATGGCGCCTTGGGCACGGGCAGCTTGCGCGTGGTAGGAAAGAGCGAGCAGCCGGCCAAAAGCAGAGGCAGACAGAGAGCCAAGACCGAAGAAAGCCGACATCGCGCGTTCATCATCGGCCGCCTGCCTTTTTCACGGCCTGGCGGTAGCCGGCCACATTGCGCTGCTGCTCATCCAGTGTGCGCGAGAAGAGCGATCGCCCCTGAGGATTGGCCCCGGCGGCTACGAAATATAGATAATCCGTCTTGGCCGGCTCCATGGCCGCGCGCAGCGACCGGGCGCCGGGATTCGCCACCGGGCCCGGCGGCAGGCCGGTGTGCAGATAGGTGTTGTAAGCAGTATCGCGGCTCAGATCGCTCTGGTGGATTGCGCCCCGCCAGCGGCCCTCAAGCTCCAGTCCGTAGATTACGGCGGGATCGGTCATCAGCGGCATGTTTCTGGCCAGCCGGTTGGTGAAGACACTGGCCACCAGCGGCCGTTCCGCATCCACCGCCGTCTCCCGCTCCACCAATGATGCCATGGTCACCACTTCATGCACGTTTCCCTTCAATCCCAGTTGGCCGGCCACCGCCCTGAATCGCCGCACCATCGCCACGCAAATCTGCGCCGGGCCGGCCTTGCGCTGAAAACGATAGGTGTCGGGAAACAGATAGCCCTCCAGGCTCTTTGCTTTGGGGTCCAAATCGGCCACCAGTTCCGTTTGCTTCACTGCGGCATCGAGAAAATCCTGCCGCGAACCAAGCCCCGCCTCCTCGACGCGGGCCGCAATTTCAAATATGTTCGAGCCCTCGGGAATGGTGATCGCCCTGGTAAAAACATCCCCATGCGCGATGCGCGCATATACGTCGGTTACCGGGACCGGACGATCGAACCTGTACTCGCCTGCCCGAAGCGTTCCCCGCTTGAACCAACGGAGCACGTCGAAGGCATACCGGCTGCGCACCACTCCCGCCGCTTCCAGTTGCTGGCCGATCCGCGCCGTTGAAGAGCCGGGCGCCAACTCGACGAAGGTCTCGGTGCTCGGTCCGAAGGGTGCCAGAAGCAACCAAGCCGCCGCGCCAGCCGCAAGCAGAGCCACAAGAAAAGCCGCCTTCAGGACTCCCGCCGCGCCAAAACTCGTCTTCTTCCTGCTTCTCCTTGTGCGGCCCGCCATTCCCTGCAATCGACCCTTCAACGACTAAAGACTTGAGAAATCCCCAAGGGGACTCTCAGCCTCTATTGTATCGTCCAGGCTGGCCGCGCAGCGCCCGCCAAGCCCAGTTGATTCTTGCTGGATGGTTTTCCCGCCCGGTTTCCATCGCGGAATGCGCTGCCCCAAGCCCCTTGTCGAGTAGCGGCGCAGATTCCGATTAGGCGACGGACCAAGCACTACCTCGTTTCTGGACCCTTCGGCGTCATAAATGTCGGTCTGACCCATGTTCCGTACCCCTCGGTTGATCGGTGGGTTGGCCTGTTCAGGTCAAATATGGAGTTGGCGCGATCACTCTTATCCAAGACAGCATGTTCTGTGAATTGAGCAGTCGATTTCACCGGACATTACTGCCGTCAAAGATAGCGAAGCCGGAATTGGACGGATGTTGATTTGAGGGGAGATAGAGGCACCCCCCGGTTCGATTGGGAACCAGGTTAGGCGGCGTCGAGTTATGCTTCGAGGACTCTGCTGTCTAAGAAAGCCTCCATATGGGCCCGGCAAGTGAGTGGGAACGACACGGAGGGGCGGTTCTGCTGTGCAAGTCAGCCGAAGGCCAGTTCCATCTGTGGTGGCGCGGTTTTCAGGGCCTGGAAGGGCTCGTCGATCCATTTCCGCAAGTCGCGATAGGCGAACAGTTGCCGGCGCAGCAGGACTTTGAAGCTGGACAAGCGCCAGCCGAAGGTTGACTTCATGTGCTGAACCTTGACCAACAGCATGGCGATCGGCACCGTCCATATCTGCGTTTTCAGCGCGTTGGCCGAGGTGCCGACGAAGGTTCACCCGTGCGCTGAACCTGTATCCTGATTGCATTGCAACCTGTAGTGTGCAATGAAGGGACAGGGATTGGCTGAGAAGATGGGTTGGACCAACGAGGTACCGCGCTTCGGGGCTGGATTCGGCGCACAGTTCGCGGCCATGATCCGGCGTAAGCGCTGGCGCCTGGCCGGGGCCGGAGCGCTGCTGCTTGCCGCGGCGGCCGTTGGAGCAGCCCTGCTGGCGGCCTCTCACGGCGGCCGCGCCGCAGCCGTCGTCGCTCCTTATCCCCACGAACTTGCTCAGGTCAGCTTTGCCGTGGCCGGTGATGTGATTCCGCACGAGCAGGTGCGCGTCGCAGCCTCTGCGGCAGGCGACGGCGCCCTGGGATGGACCGCCCTATTCGGCGATGTGCGCGATGTCTTTGAGAAGGCCGACTTCGGCTTTGTCAACCTTGAAACCCCCGTCGCCCCCGCGCACTCCCACGGCTCCAAGCCGTTCATGTTCGACGCGCCCGTCGATCTGCTTCAGGGCCTCAAGGCCAGCGGAATCAAGATCGTCTCGATTGCCAACAACCATGTGATGGATCAGGGCTGGGCCGGATTCGCCGAGACCAGCGAACATTTGCGCGAACAGGGAATTGTCTTTGTTGGCTCCGGCGATACCGCGCAGCAAGCCTGGCAGCCGGTCATCGTCGAGGCCAACGGCATCAAGGTCGGCTGGCTGGGCATGACGCGCTGGCTCAACGGCGGCCGCAACCCCGACAAGGACGACCAGCCGCATGTGAACTTCTTCCCCTATCCCAATGAGTCCGCCGGCGCGCCGGGCATGGACGAAGCCGGCGTCCTTGAAGCCGTCAAGCAAGCCCGCGCCAAGTGCGACCTGCTGGTGGTCTCCATCCATTGGGGCGTCGAGTACGCTCCCGCGCCCCGCCCCGATGACGTTGAAACGGCCCACAAGATCCTCGAAGCCGGCGCCTCGGTCATCGTCGGCCACCATCCCCATGTGCTGGAGCCGGTGGAGACCTACACCACCCAGGACGGCCGCGATACGGTCATCTTTTATTCGCTGGGGAACTTCCTGTCGAACCAGTCGCGGACCTATGTTGATGGCTTGATGCCCGACAAGAATGGCGATCCGC